>CAZXJK010000151.1:0-7121 GCA_964640895.1 uncultured Methylomonas sp. | reverse complement strand
GTTTACTTTGGATTTGGATTGGAAGTCATTCTGAGTATGATAGGCTAATTAACTGATTGAGTTAAGAAAGGGTAAGTGAGTAAAGTGTATATTATCCTATGTTTCACGTGGAACATTGCAACAAATGTGGGATAACCAAGAATTTCATAAATTACAACCTTTGGATTAAAGATGACTTACCCTAAAATACAATCAGCTAAGGTAATTGATGCTCATACGCTACTGATTGAGTTTAATAATAACGAAGCAAAGCAATATGACATTACCCCTCTGTTAGATAGAGAAATGTTTGCCCCATTGCAAAACTATGCTTTGTTTAAGTCAGTACAGGTTGAGTGGGGTGGTTATGCAGTAGCGTGGAATAGTGATATTGATATTAGGGAATCGGCTACGCACTTAAGACGGGACATAGCGGTTTGGAGCTGGTAGCTTTAGCTATCACTAATACAGCAATAGCTGAAGCTATTGTGCTCCAGCCTTTCATTTTGTATTCCATTTGTCCCGCCTTAAGTTGGTAGCCAGGGAATCATGGGCGGGCTGTTATATAGAGGATAGTACTAGATTATATTTTCTTTGAGATTTTAGTGGGGCTAAGAAAAACTGGCTCCAATGTTTCACGTGAAACATTAAAACAAAATGTAAAACAATCATGTTCCACGTGGAACATACAAAACAAGGTTAAACATGAGCGACAATACGGATAATTACGATAGTTCCAATATTAAGGTTTTAAAAGGCTTAGATGCAGTCCGTAAAAGACCTGGTATGTATATTGGCGATACTGATGACGGCACGGGTTTGCACCATATGGTTTTTGAGGTGGTGGATAACTCGATTGATGAAGCCTTAGCTGGATTTTGTAAAGAAGTGAATGTCACGATCAATGAAAATGGTTCGGTGACAGTATCAGATGATGGGCGCGGTATTCCGGTCGATATACATCCAGAGGAAGGTCGCTCATCAGCCGAAGTGATTATGACAGTGCTTCATGCTGGAGGGAAGTTTGATGATAATGCTTACAAGGTTTCAGGGGGCTTACATGGCGTAGGTATTTCCGTAGTGAATGCCTTGTCAGAGAAACTAGATTTGGAAATCTATAAACACGGATATGTTTATCGCCAGACTTATGTACACGGCGAACCTGTTGCATCATTAGAAAAAATGGAAGCAACCGATAAGCAAGGCACACAAGTTACCTTTCTACCCAGTACAAAAACCTTTACTGATGTTGAATTTCATTATGAAATTTTGGTGAAACGTTTACGTGAATTGTCATTCTTAAATTCGGGTGTGCGCATTCATGTTAAAGATGCGCGTAATGGTAAGGAAGATGTTTTTGAATTTGAAGGCGGCATTAAGGCATTTGTAGAGCATCTTAATAAAAATAAAACACCATTATTTCCTGACGTATTTTATTTCACCGTCGAAAAAGAGGGTGTCACGGTGGAAGTGGCAATGCAGTGGAATGACTCCTATCAGGAAAATATTTTTTGTTTTACCAATAATATTCCACAACGTGATGGTGGCTCACATTTGGCCGGTTTTCGGGGGGGATTGACCCGGACGATTAACCAATATATTGAAGCGAGTGGTTTAGCGAAAAAAGAAAAAGTATCTACAACAGGGGATGATGCGCGTGAAGGTTTGACGGCGGTATTATCGGTTAAAGTACCTGATCCAAAATTCTCATCACAAACGAAAGACAAGCTGGTTTCGTCAGAAATAAAGCCTTTGGTTGAATCGGCGATGAGCGAACGCTTGAATGATTTCTTGCAAGAAACCCCTGCCATTGCCAAAATTATTACGAGTAAGATTGTTGAAGCGGCCAGAGCCAGAGATGCAGCACGTAAGGCAAGAGAACTAACACGCCGTAAAACGACATTGGATATTGCGGGTTTACCGGGTAAGTTAGCAGACTGTCAGGAAAAAGATCCGGCCTTATCAGAAATATTTATTGTGGAAGGGGACTCAGCGGGGGGCTCTGCCAAGCAAGGTAGAGACCGACGCACGCAGGCGATTTTGCCATTAAAAGGAAAAATCCTCAATGTGGAACGGGCACGTTTTGACCGGATGATTTCATCGGATGAAGTGGGTACTCTAATTACTGCATTAGGTTGTGGGATTGGTAAGGACGAATATGATCCGGAAAAATTACGTTACCATCGCATTATTATCATGACTGATGCGGATGTGGATGGTTCACATATTAGAACTTTATTACTGACTTTCTTTTACCGACAAATGCCGGAGTTGATTGAGCGAGGGCATATTTATATTGCGCAACCACCTTTGTATAAAATCAAAAAAGGTAAGCAAGAGCGTTATGTAAAAGATGATGCAGAATTAAATGAATACTTGATTCAAATGGCATTGGAAAAAGCACAGTTAATTACTAATAGTGAAACACCTGCGATTAAAGGCATTGGCTTAGAAAAATTAGCCAATGAATATCTAGGGGTGGAAGAGGTGATTAGTCGTATGGGCAGACGTTACGATGATGATTTTTTGGAAGAGCTGACCCACATTGATCCGTTAAGCAAAGCAGAACAACAAGATTTACAGCAGTTAACAGCATGGTTTACGGTAGTAGAGCAGGGCTTAAATGCCAGAGTCAGCAAAGCGACCTTTAGCATTGAATTGGCTTATCGTACTGCTGAGGATTACACCGTCACCATTCATAAGAAAGAGCATGGTGTAGAAAAACTATTTGTCGTTGAGGCATTGTTTTTTAATAGCCAAGATTATAGAAAAATCTCCACATATGTCACCGATACGAATGATTTATTCAGTGCGGAATCCTATATGCAAATGGGGGAACGCAAACAGTTGGTGAGTAATTTTAAAGCGGCGTTTAACTGGATGATGCGTGAAATTAAAAAAGGTCAACATATCCAGCGTTATAAAGGTCTGGGTGAAATGAATCCTGAGCAGTTATTTGAAACTACCTTAGATGTCAATGCTCGGGTTTTATTACAAGTGAATATTGCCGATGCGGTGGCAGCTGATGAAGTCTTTACGACGCTGATGGGGGATGTGGTGGAGCCACGACGTGATTTTATTGTCAAGAATGCATTGGAGGTTTCTAATTTAGATGTCTAATTAAGTACCCAAGCATAATTTATTTAACATTTTACTTGTCTTTTTTTCCATCTTCGGCGTTGCATAAATAGTTACGTAGCCAGCTATGCGCCTATTTATGCGCCTTGAAGATGAAAAAAAGTCCTGCGTATTGTAGTTAAATCAATTACACTTGGGTACTTATAGGGGGCATAAAGCACCTTAGGAAATTAGCAGAAAAGACAACAGCATATTTAAGTTTTGATATGATAGGGGCGGACTAGCAATAAGCTATTCCGCCCTTTTTTATTTATACGAAATCAAATCTCATGCTGACATTTCCACTTATAGATCCCGTTGCAATTAGTCTAGGTCCCATCAAAGTACATTGGTATGGATTGATGTATTTAATCGGTATTGCCGGAGCTTGGTATTTATTAACTAAACGAGTGACTAAAGCAAGCTCGCCAGTCAAACCCGAAGCATTAGAAGATCTTATTTTTTATGCCGCGATGGGGGTTATTTTAGGGGGACGAGTGGGCTATGTGATCTTTTATAACTTTAGCAGTTTTATCGCGGATCCAGTCATGTTGTTTAAAGTTTGGGAAGGCGGCATGTCATTTCATGGTGGCTTAATCGGTGTATTTTTTGCTATGTGGCTCTCTGCGAAAAAGAATCAATGTACTATATTTTCTTTAACTGATTTTATCGTACCCGTCGTGCCGGTTGGTTTATTAGCAGGTCGGATTGGGAATTTTATTAATGCCGAATTGTGGGGTAGAACCACAGATGTGTATTGGTCATTTGTCTTCCCAGGAGCGGGACCATTACCCAGACATCCTTCACAATTATATGAAGCAGCTTTAGAGGGGCTATTGCTCTTTTTAATACTGTGGTTTTATTCCAGTAAGCCAAGACCTTATATGGCAGTCACCGGGATGTTTTCCATGTTCTATGGTGTCTTCCGTTTTGTTGTTGAATTCTATCGAGTACCTGATGCACACCTTGGTTATTTAGCGATGGATTGGTTAACCATGGGACAGATCCTATCCACTCCCATGATTATATTCGGCATAGTATTGATAGCCATTGCTTATAAATCGAAAGCATAGACCTTATCGTTCCCACGCTCCGCGTCTTTTCCAAAAAGACAGTCTCACGAAAACACACATAATGAAACAATACCTAGAATTACTCGCAGAAACTCTCACCACAGGCTGTTTAAAAGGCGATCGTACTGGTACGGGAACCAAATCACTTTTCGGTCGTCAGATACGCTTTAATTTGCAAGACGGCCTGCCTTTAGTCACCACTAAACGCTTACACACTAAATCCATTATTTATGAATTGCTGTGGTTTTTACGCGGTGAGACCAATATTAAATATCTTAATGATAATGGCGTAAAAATTTGGAATGAATGGGCGACAGGGGAGGGCGAGTTGGGGCCAGTTTATGGCGCACAATGGCGTAACTGGCAAGGTGTTGATGGAGAGAGTTATGACCAAGTCAGTGCATTGATTGAGGGTATTAAAAAGAATCCCGACAGTCGCCGGCATATTATCAGCGGTTGGAATGTTGCCGATTTACCCGATGAATCCAAGTCACCGCAACAGAATGCTGAGAATGGCAAGATGGCATTACCCCCTTGTCATTTACTTTATCAATGGTATGTTGCGGATGGTAAATTAAGTGGTTCCCTGTATATCCGCAGTAATGATTTGTTTTTAGGGAATCCGTATAACACCTGTAGCTTGGCAATTTTTACCCATATGATCGCGCAACAATGTGATTTGGATGTAGGGGAAATTATCATTTCTATAGGGGATTGTCATTTGTATAGCAACCATTTTGAGCAAGCTAAAATACAATTACAACGTGAACCCAAAGCCTTGCCAAAATTAATAATCAAACGTAAACCCGACAGTATTTTTGACTACCAGTTTGAGGATTTTGAAATTGTTGGTTACGATCCACACCCACATATTGCTGCTCCCATTGCAGTGTAATTTATGTGGGTTCGTAGGTTGGGGTGAGGCACGAACCCCAACAATGTTGGTACCTGAAAAATGTTGGGTTACGTTTTCTGCGCTACGCTGGAAAAACTAATCCAACCTACGCGCTCACTTTAGCCATACCATTTTTTATTCATTAAGATTGCAACACTATGACCAACCAAACCGATATTATAAAAAAACGTTACGACCGTATCGCTCCCTACTTTGATCAGATCGAAGGCATGATGGAAAAGATGATGTTCGGTGATTTACGCACGCGAATTTGGCAACAAGTACAGGGTGAAAAAATACTGGAAGCAGGGGTAGGAACCGGAAAAAATTTCCCCTATTATCCTGCTAATAAATCGTATGCGGCGATAGATTTTAGCCCAGCGATGTTGCAACAAGCACAGAAAAAAAATGAACAATTGGCCATGACGGTTGATTTATCGGTTATGGATGTCCAGCAATTAGACTACCCAGATAATTACTTTGATTGTGTTATCGGTACTTTTTTATTCTGCTCAGTACCTGAACCTGAGCTAGGCTTACAAGAATTAAAGCGCGTTTGTAAACCAGGTGGGCAAGTACTATTATTGGAGCATGTGCTGAGCAGTCACAAAATAGTGGCTACTATTATGCATATGTTGAACCCGATGACAGTTAGATTGGTTGGGGCCAATATTAATCGAAAAACAGTACAAACTGTACAAGCTTGTGGATTTACTTCAGTTGAAGTCTTGCCTGATAGCTCACATTTAGTAAAGCTTATCAGTGCAATAAAATAAACCAAAACTTATCGTTCCGCACGCTCCAGCGTGCGGAACGATAAAAATGTTACCTATAGCAAGGTGCAAGAAGTACTAACAGGAGTCTGGGTTTATACGCTTGGCTACCCAAATAAGGAAGTAGAAACCAGTTTAAATTCAGCTTTATTAAGTGGCTATGGAGCTGATGGCCAACAAGATTTTAGTAATCGATTGCGTTTATTACAGCTATTACAAGCCGTCGATTGTGCTGGTTTGCAAGAATTGTTTAACGCATTCTTCGCCAGCATTCCACATGATTGGTATCACAATAATCCGATTGCTCAATATGAAGGCTATTATGCCAGCGTCTTTTATTCATATTTTGCGGCACCGGGCTTAACGATTATTTTAGAAGATACCACCAGTCAAGGGCGTATAGATATGAGTGTGCATTTTAATGAGCATATCTATTTATTTGAATTTAAAGTTGTGGAACAAGTGCCAGAAGGGAATGCATTACAACAATTAAAAGATAAAAACTATGCAGATAAGTATCGTGCTACAGGGGAAACTATTCATTTGATTGGCGTAGAGTTTAGTAAGAAATTGCGTAGTGTGGTGGGGTTTGAGGTTGAGGAACTGGAGAAATAAAGGTATTTACAAACAGAAAAATAAATTAATGAGATAGTAAAATGTCAGGATGGTATGTAACAGCTAATGATATAAAGAATTGGACCGCCACTAATAAGCGCAGAGCTGAGGAAGTTCTCCCATTATTAGTTAAAAAATTAATTCTTGCCTCTTGTAACCCAAAAAATATAGATTTCCCATCTGGTGATGCTATCGCTATTGGTGGCTGGGATGGCACTCTTGAAATTGATGAAGCGACCGAGTTTCTACCTGCGGGTATGTCTGGTTGGGAGTTTGGTACTAATGAAGCCGTAAAAGGAAAAGCTGATGGCGATTATTCAAAACGACTAAAAACTCCAGCCCCATTTAAGTTAGATGAAACAACATTTGTTTTTGTCACATCAAGAGTATGGAAAAATAGGAAAGATTGGGTTCAATTAAAACAATTAGATAAAAAATGGAAGGATGTTAAGGGAGTAAATGCTGAAACATTAGAAAGTTGGTTAGAAACATGCCCAGCTGTACATCGGTAGTTTTCTGAATTATTAGGAAAACGTACTGCCTCAATGTGGGATGTAGAACAATCATGGAATGAATATATAAGCCAAACCGAGGTGAATCTCACATCAGATTTTCTTCTCCATAATAGAGAAGGCGAGTCTAAAAAAATTGAAAATATTGCTTTAGGGC
>CAZXJK010000150.1:0-7129 GCA_964640895.1 uncultured Methylomonas sp. | reverse complement strand
GAAAATACTAGATTCATTCGATAACTTTAATACATAATGCTAAAATTAAACTAATCAAATTTAAAGCATTTTAGAGAGACAACATGGCAGGACATAGTAAGTGGGCTAATATTAAACACCGTAAAGCGGGTCAAGATGCGAAGCGTGGCAAATTATTTACCAAGTTGATTCGTGAGATTACCGTTGCAGCAAAAAATGGTGGTGACCCAGTGAATAATCCCAGCTTACGCTCTGCCATTGATAAAGCACTCGGTGCTAACATGAAGCGTGATACTGTTGATAATACCATTAAAAAGGCCACCGGCAATATGGACGGTGTCAATTATGAAGAAGTGCGTTATGAAGGCTATGGGCCAGGTGGGATAGCAGTATTAGTTGATTGTTTGACTGATAATCGTAATCGTACCGTAGCCGAAGTGCGGCATGCCTTTTCAAAAGCGGGCGGTAACTTAGGTACTGATGGTTCGGTTGCTTATATGTTTAATAAAGTGGGTATTATCAACTATGCAACCGGTATTGATGAAGATGCTGTGATGGAAGCCGCTTTAGAAGCAGGGGCTGATGACGTGGTAACAAATGATGATGGTTCCATTGATGTGATGACGAGTGCTGAAGACTACTTAAATGTAAAGGACGCAATGGTTGCGGCTGGTTTCGAACCTGAAAATGCAGAAGTAACTATGCTGACTGATGTACAAACTGAGTTAAATGTAAAAGATGCTGAAAAAGTATTACGTTTGGTCGATGTATTGGAAGACTTGGATGATGTGCAAAGTGTCTATTCCAATGCGGATATCAGTGCAGATGTGATGACACAACTGGAAGAACTATAATACATGGCTAGAATTTTAGGAATAGACCCTGGTTCGCGCTTGACCGGATTCGGGGTAATCGATGAAACAGCCACTGGCTACCAATATGTAGCCAGTGGCTGTTTGCGTATTAAGGGTGATAATTTTCCGATGCGCTTGAAACAAATTTTCGCAGGCATTAGTGATGTGGTTGAAGAATACCAACCTACTGAAATGGCAATTGAGCAGGTTTTTATGCATAAAAATGCGGATTCTGCACTAAAGCTTGGACAAGCCAGGGGAGCGGCTATTTGTGCAGTGCAACTGTTTGATATTCCGGTGTTTGAGTATGCTGCACGCCAAGTTAAGCAGGCTGTGGTTGGTAAAGGTTCGGCGGATAAATTACAAGTGCAACAAATGGTGAAAATCTTACTGGGTATTACCGGCGAATTACAAATTGATGCCAGTGATGCTTTGGGCATCAGCTTATGTCATTCCAATTTCCAACAAACACAGCGCCGTATAAATAAAGGAGTACCATCTTGATTGGTTTTTTACGAGGTAAGCTAGTGGCAAAAACGCCACCTTGGTTAGTATTGGATGTGCAAGGTGTGGGCTATGAAGTCGAAGCACCGATGACCACATTTTATGATCTGCCGGCCATGGGTGAGAGTGTAATGTTACATACTCACTTGGTTATTCGTGATGATGCGCATATTTTATTTGGTTTTTCGACTGAAGCAGATCGGGTTATGTTTCGCACTTTGATTAAGGTGAATGGTGTTGGACCAAAATTAGCACTGACGATTCTATCAGGGCAGAGTGTCGATGAGTTTCACCGCTGTATTATGGATAATGATACTGCTGCTTTAGTACGTTTGCCTGGTGTCGGTAAAAAAACTGCTGAACGTTTGATTATAGAAATGCGTGATAAGTTACCTAAATTAGTTGAATCAGTTGTTGATGCTAGTATTGTCTCTGATGGTAGCAGTACTACACCGAGAAGCAATGCAAAACAAGAAGCGATTAGTGCCTTATGTGCTTTGGGTTATAAACCTGCCGAAGCGAGTAAAATGGTACAAAATATTGCCCAAGAAGATAAAAGTTGTGAAGAAATTATCCGTTTGGCTTTGCAGGGAAAAACATCGTAATGTAATAATCATGATGCTAGAAAGCATTATCGTTCCCACGCTCCAGCGTGGGAATGCCGCTTGTGACAGCCCCTGCGTTAAGTATCTGGAACGCAGGAATATTCTAGGATGAATTCCCACACTGGAGATGGGATCTATTGACACAATATATTAATGATAGAAACCGACAGAGTGATCAGTGCGCATGGTCAAACAGATGAAGAGCGCCAAGATCGAGCCATTCGTCCTAAAACCTTACAAGATTATATAGGCCAGCAAGATTTATGTGATCAGATGGAGGTCTTTATTCAAGCAGCAACTGCACGTAAAGAAGCACTGGATCATGTTTTAATATTTGGTCCACCAGGCTTGGGAAAAACCACCTTGGCTAATATTATTGCCAATGAAATGCACGTGAATTTACGGCAAACATCAGGGCCTATTTTAGATAAGGCAGGTGATTTAGCTGCGTTATTGACCAATTTAGAAGCGCATGATGTATTGTTTATTGATGAAATTCATCGCTTAAGCCCTATGGTGGAAGAGATTCTCTATCCAGCAATGGAAGATTATCAAATTGATATCATGATTGGTGAAGGGCCAGCGGCAAGGTCAATTAAACTGGATTTACCGCCTTTTACTTTGATTGGGGCGACAACTCGCGCAGGCTTATTAACCTCACCATTACGTGATCGGTTTGGTATTATTCAGCGTTTGCAATTTTATTCAGTGGCAGAATTAACCGAAGTAGTGAGTCGTTCTGCCAGCGTATTAAAAATTTATATTGAGCCACAAGGAGCCGCGGAAATTGCTAGGCGTTCCCGTGGTACACCGCGTATTGCCAATCGTTTATTACGCAGAGTACGTGATTATGCAGAAGTAAAAGCGGATGGCAAGATTACCCAAAGCATTGCCCAACAAGCGTTAAGTATGCTAAAGGTAGACCATTGTGGTTTTGATGAACTGGATAGGCGCTTATTGCAAACCATTATGGATAACTTTTCGGGTGGGCCTGTTGGTTTAGATACCTTAGCTGCAGCAATTAGTGAAGAGCGGGGGACGATTGAAGAGGTATTGGAACCGTATTTAATTCAACAAGGGTTTATTATGCGTACCCCAAGAGGTCGTGTGGTAACAGGGAAAACCTATGAGCATTTTGGCTTAAAGGTTCCTAAGCCTGCGGGTGAAGTTGAGGTTGAGGATTGATTGCTTTAGGAGCTTGTCCTAATTTTTAACTAAATATTTGATGATATGAATAAAGTGTTTAACTGGCCAGTACGTGTTTATTATGAAGATACCGATGCAGGGGGGGTGGTATTTTATGCCAACTATTTAAAGTTTTATGAGCGTGCACGCACTGAAATGTTGCGCGATATGGGCTTTGAACAGAATCAATTAATTGCGGAACACGCGGTCATTTTTGTAGTACGCTCAGTACAAGTTGATTATTTGCAGCCAGCTAAATTTAATGACTTGATTAATGTGACTGCCGGCCTAAGTTTAGTAAGAAGTGCTAGTTTAACGTTTGAGCAAACCATTACCCGTGCAGATGACATGCTCAGTACGGCAACTATACGTATCGCTTGTTTAGATGCAGAGACAATGCGGCCTAAATTGATTCCCGATTTTTTAAAACAAGCCTTAGATAATGAATAACGATCTCTCTATTTTCCATTTAATTGCCGAAGCCAGTTTGGTAGTACAGCTGGTCATGCTTATTTTATTGGCAGCATCAGTGCTTTCATGGACTTTTATTTTTAGCAAACGTAAAGAGTTACGCTTGGCTTTGCAACAAGCAGAACAGTTTGAAACTGATTTTTGGTCAAGTGGCGATTTGAGTAGTTTGTATCAACAAATTACTGATACCGAGGCACCAGCGCAAGGGTTAGAGAAAATTTTTATTGCAGGTTATAAAGAATTTTCACGTATGCATAAAGTGACAGGTGTGCAAGCAAATGAAAAAGTAGCCAATGCGCAGCGTGCTATGCATATTGAATTAGCACGCGAACTCGATAGTTTAGATGAAAGTCTACCATTTCTGGCAACGGTAGGTTCAACAAGCCCTTATGTTGGATTATTTGGGACAGTTTGGGGTATTATGAATTCATTTCGTTCTTTATCATCCACCAAGCAAGCAACTTTGGCACAAGTTGCCCCTGGAATTGCGGAGGCATTGGTTGCGACTGCTATTGGCTTGTTTGCTGCCATTCCAGCCGTGGTTGCTTATAATCGCTTCACCACACAGGTTGATCGCCTAACGGGACGTTATGAATTATTTATTGAAGAGTTTGTTGTTCTGCTACATAGGCAGGCATATACAAAATGAGCCGGCGTAACCAACGTAGAAAGCCGATGGCCGAGATTAATGTTGTACCCTATATTGATGTAACCTTGGTACTGCTTATTATTTTTATGATTACGGCACCTTTGATTCAGTCAGGGGTTGATGTGGATTTACCGCAAGCTGATACGCAGGCCATTGACCAAGAAAATATGCCAACACCTATTATTATTACCATTGATAAAAACGGGCAGTATTTTATTGATTTAGGTAATGGCGAAGATGATGAATCGGTCAGTGCACATGAACTATTGCTACTAACTGCCGCCGTACGTAAAAATAAACCAGCAACCCAAGTGTATATACGTGGCGATCAACAAGTAGCCTATGGCAAAGTGGTGACAGTCATGGCGGCTTTAAAAAATGCGGGTGTGCCGAATGTTGGCTTGATGACGGAAGCAGCAAGCAGTGAATAATTTACCTAAATATACACTCGCTTTTATTTTAGCCTTAAGCATGCATTTGGCGATTATGGGACTTTTTGCATTTAACTATACTGATGAACAGCAGCCTGTTATTAAAAAGCAGACTGAAGTCCCTGAAATCATTAAAGCCTCTATTTTAGATGAAAATTTGGTCACGGCAAAAGCATTAGAATTAAAGCAAGCACAAGTAACCAAACGCCAGTTGCAACAAAAAAAGCAGAATGATTTTGATCAGCAAATAAAACAGCAAAAGTTGCGCTTAAAAAAAGCAGAAGCAAAACGTAAACGTGCAGAGAAAAAAGCCAAAAAGCAGGCTGCAAAGCATAGAGAAATCGCGAAAAAAGAGCAGCAAAAATTACAAGCTGTTAAAAAGAAAATTGCCTTAGAAAAGCAAAAACAGCAAAAAATAAAACAACAACGTTTGGCTGATGAGCAACAGCGTTTGTTAGATAAAAAGCGTGCAGTTGAGGCAGAGAAAGTGGCAATCGCAAAACGCAAAGCAGGGGCAGCTAAGCAAGAACAAGAACGCATAGCTGCTATCAAGCAACAAAAAGTTGCCGAGGAGCAGCGTAGACGTGCACAAGCAGAAAAGTCAAAATTAGCAGCAGAAAAACAAGCTGTAACAGACCGAGTACGTACTGAAAATGCTAAAATTGCTGCACAAGCTACAGCAGATGCTGAGGCATTGATTAGACAAAAAATAGAACAAAATTGGAATCGTCCGAGTACTGTACAAGGTAAACTAGCCTGCACTATCAGAGTGAATCTAATTCCTGGCGGTGATGTTATGTTAGTGGGTGTTGAGAAAAGCAGTGGTAATAAAATTTTTGATGCTTCTGCAGAACGTGCAGTACATAAATCATCTCCTTTGCCTGTACCAACAGATCCACAAGTTTTTGAGAAATTTCGAAATTTTACGTTTGTATTTGAACCTGATTAGTGGGCGAGGCTTAATCCTCCTAAATCCGATACAGCCGCCGTTGGGGTTCGTGCCTCACTCGCAACCTACACAGTTAAATGATTTTTATTATTAAAGAGTTGAAAGTGATTAAATTAGCAAAAAAATTATCTTTATTTTTATTATGGTTAAATATATTGGCGTATAGCCATGTATTACATGCTGAATTAACGATTGAGATAACGGAAGGTGTGCAAAGTGCGCATAAAATAGCCGTCGCTGCTTTTGCAGCACCTTTAGGTGAGCAGCTACCTGTTGATATTGCACAAATTATTAGTGATGATTTAGCCAGTAGTGGTTACTTTACTGCACTGGCGCGTGGTGAAATGTTAACTCAACCAAGTCGTGCTGCGCATGTGAAATTTCGTAACTGGGCGGCCATTGGGCAAGATTATTTGGTGATTGGCTTTATTAAAAAAGATAATAATCTATATCATGTGCAAATGAGCCTATTTGATGTCTACAAAAAAGAACAGCTTAAAGGTCTACGAGTAACAGTTGAAGCGGCCTCTTTGCGGATGGCAGCACATCATTTAAGTAATGCGATTTATGCAAAAATAATGGGTATTACTGGTAATTTTACAACCCGCATTGCCTATGTCACCAGTTCTGAAAATGCAGATAAACAGAGGCAATATAATTTAAATATTTCTGACTATGATGGTGAAAATGCCATTTCGATAGCACAGTCAAAAGAACCAATTATGTCACCGGCATGGTCGCCAAAGGGCGATAAAATTGCCTATGTATCGTTTGAAAATAAAGTCTCCGAAATTTTTGTGCAAACATTGACTACGGGTGAACGTATCAGTATTGCCAAATACAAAGGCATTAATGGTGCACCGTCCTGGTCTCCTGATGGTAAAAAAATGGCACTGACGTTATCTAAGGATGGGAATTCAGATATTTATATCATGACCTTAGCGAATCGTTCGTTAAGAAAGTTGACGCAATCATGGGCAATTGATACTGAAGCTACCTGGTCTCCTGATGGTCAGCAAATACTATTTACTTCTGATAGAGGCCGGCGACCACAACTATATATAATGGCCAGTAATGGGCAAGGCATCGCAGAACGAGTAACTTTTGATGGCGATTATAATGCAAGAGGTGTATTCTCGCCTGATGGCAAATCAATCGCCATGGTACAAGGTCTACGTGGTAATTATCGTATTGCGATTTTGGACTTGGAAAAACGTAGTAGTATGACTTTAACCGAAGGCACATTAGATGAATCGCCTAGTTTTGCACCAAATGGAAAAACAATTATTTATGCACGACGTAAAGGCGACAAAGAGTTGTTAGCAATGGTCGCTGTTGATGGTGCGACTAAACAAGATATAAGAAATACAGCTGGGTCAGTACGCGAACCTGCATGGTCCCCCCTACAGAATTAAGTAGGTGAAGCGCAGTTTCGTAGGTTGAGGGGAGTTTGCGGGGGGGGGGGGGGGGGGGGGGGGGGGGGGGGGGGGGGGGGGGGGGGG
>CAZXJK010000149.1:0-7132 GCA_964640895.1 uncultured Methylomonas sp. | reverse complement strand
TAAGAAGGCGTGTTTACACTTTAATATCTAATAGCGAGCCAAGCATATTTGTGTCAGCGTCTAATAATTTAACGGCAGCAGACGTTTCAAGCTCGGCTTCCGTTAAACTTAATATTGGCTTGAGTATATCTTGTTGTTCAAAGGTGCTGCTGCCCACTTCGTTGCTTTGTTTGGATGCTTTGCTAATATCCTCGGCTGCAGTGGTTGCTTTTTGCATTGAAGTATTGATGAGTTGAATGGCACTACTACTTGGTGAAATGCCCATGGTGTTCTCCTAAATCAGCAAATTCAGTAAAAAAATAACTGTAATGACATTATTATAACTTATGTTATTTTAATCTGTGATCAATTGTACAATACTGATTAATAAAGTACTATTCTTTCCAGTTAGGCTAAAATGAGTGACCTAATGGGTAGGTTATTTCAGTTTTAGGTTAATTTTAGTTTGCGTAAGCGTGTATAAATGTATATAATCCGTGATTCAAATTTAAGTAGGCGAGCGTGGCGGAATTGGTAGACGCGCTGGTTTTAGGTACCAGTATCTTATGATGTGAGAGTTCAAGTCTCTCCGCTCGCACCACTTAAAAATCAAATAAGCTTTTAACGATAGTCATCGTTAATTCTCCAAGTTACATACCCATCGTGGGTAATCTTTGTTTATTAGTCACTAAATAGTAATTATAAAATTAGTAGTCAATATAAAATTTTTTGAGGTAAATCAATGGAAGTTTCTGTCGAAAAGACATCGGAATTAAGCAGAAAAATGACAGTTAGCATTTCTGAGGATGTTGTTCAGGGAAAGGTTAGTGAGCGTTTAAAAAAATTAGCTCGTGAAGTCAAGGTCGACGGTTTTCGTCCAGGAAAAGTGCCTCAAAAGGTTGTTCAAAAAATGTATGGTGCGCGAGTAAGAGAAGAAATTACTGGTGACTTGATTCAAGCTAATTATGTACAAGCATTGCAAGATAATGATTTGCGCCCTGCAGGTATGCCGCAAGTTGAAGTTGTCGATGCTGATACTGGTTTTACTTTTGTAGCTAACTTTGAAATATACCCTGAGTTTACTTTAGATAGCATTGACAGTATTGAGGTAAGCAAGTCTGTTGCTAGTGTTGAGACGACAGATGTTGGCGTGATGTTAGAAAAGTTGCGTGAGCAAAAAAAGACATGGGCAGTGTCTGAGCAAGCGGCGCAGGAAGGCGACAAGCTAGCTATTAAACTTTCAGGTGTGAGTGAAGGCGAAAACTTTACTGATGGCACGATAGATAATTTTGATGTTGAAATCGGTGCTAAGAAAATGATCCCGGGGTTTGAGGATAACTTGCTTGGATTAGCGGTAGGGGCAACTAAGGTTTTTACAGTTAATTTCCCAGAAGAATATGGCAATGAAAAATTAGCTGGTAAGCCTGCTGAATTTGATATTGAAGTATTGAAGATTGAATCGTCAGTACTGCCAGAGATTGATGCTGAGTTTATCGAGGCATATGGCATTGATAGTGGCGACAAAGAAGAGTTTCTTGCTGACGTGCAGGGTAACATGGAACGCGAATTAGGTCAGGCGCTTAAAAGTGATTTGAAAAATGCAGTCATGAATGGCTTATATGAAAATGTAACGGTTGCTTTGCCTGTTGTTATGATTGATCAAGAGATTGAAAGCTTGATGAAGCCTTATTACGAAAATGCGAAACAACGTAATATGGATATTAATGAATTGGATCTGCCTAGAGAAAATTTTGAAGAGCAAGCTAAGCGTCGTGTTGCATTAGGTTTGATTTTAGCTGAGATTATTCAGAAAAATGAAATCAAGACTGATAAAGATGCGATTCGTGCAGTGATTGATGATATGGCTAGAAGCTATGAAGATCCTGAGCAAGTTGTTAGCTGGTACTACGGTGATGAAAAACGCTTGGCAGAAGTTGAGCAAATGGTATTAGAAGATGCAACTGTGGATTGGGTGTTGGCGCAAGCAAAAATTACAGATAAGCCAGTATCATTTTCTGAAATTATGGAATCAGCAAGACAGAAATAAGAGGTGATCATGAATAGCCATAATGGAATAGGAAGTGCTGGGGTAGGAGGAATTATCTCTCCTGAAGCAGCGGGAGGCTTAGTGCCTATGGTCATAGAGCAGACCGCACGCGGTGAGCGCTCTTATGATATATACTCGCGTCTTTTAAAAGAACGAGTTATTTTTCTGGTTGGTCAAGTTGAAGATTACATGGCTAACCTGATTGTGGCGCAATTATTATTTCTAGAATCAGAGAACCCTGATAAAGATATTCATCTGTATATTAATTCCCCTGGCGGTTCAGTGACTGCTGGTATGGCGATTTATGATACTATGCAGTTTATTAAGCCTGATGTTAGTACCATGTGTATCGGTCAGGCGGCAAGCATGGGGTCATTATTATTGGCGGGTGGTGCAGCAGGCAAGCGGTATTGTTTGCCGCATTCAAGGGTGATGATTCATCAGCCTTTAGGGGGCTTTCAAGGGCAGGCCTCTGATTTTGATATTCATGCGCGTGAAATTTTAACGATACGTGAGAAGTTAAATAAAATTCTGGCGCATCATACAGGGCAGGATATAGAAAAAATCCAAAAGGATACGGATAGAGATAATTTTCTGAGTGCTACGGATTCTGTTGAATACGGCTTGATTGATAAAGTTCTAACAAGTCGTGGTGAGTCTGCGTAGTAACTCAAAATCATTAATTGTAAGGTTAAGTAATGAGCAAAGAGAGTGATAGCGATAAAATTTTGTATTGTTCATTCTGTGGTAAAAGCCAGAATGAAGTAAGAAAGCTTATCGCGGGTCCTTCCGTTTATGTTTGTGATGAGTGTGTTGATCTTTGCAATGACATTATCAAAGAAGAGCTTGCTAATGATGGCAAAGATGACAGTAAAGAGCAGGCGTTACCTAAGCCTAAAGAAATAAAAGCAGCTTTGGATGAATATGTTATTGGTCAGGAGCAGGCAAAAAAAATATTGTCGGTTGCTGTCTATAACCATTATAAAAGGCTATACAACCGCACTCAGAAGGGTAGTGACGTTGAGTTGGGAAAAAGCAATATTTTGTTGATTGGCCCGACAGGTTCAGGTAAAACTTTATTAGCAGAAACGTTAGCTAAAGTTTTGGATGTGCCTTTTACTATTGCTGATGCAACCACATTGACCGAAGCGGGTTATGTGGGTGAGGATGTGGAAAATATTATTCAGAAGATTTTACAGAAATGTGATTTCGATGTAGAAAAAGCTGAGGCAGGGATTGTCTATATTGATGAAATCGATAAGATTTCTAAAAAATCAGAAAATACTTCAATTACTCGTGATGTTTCTGGTGAGGGAGTGCAGCAGGCCTTGTTGAAATTGATTGAAGGCACGATTGCTTCAGTTTCGCCGCAAGGTGGGCGTAAAAATCCACAGCAAGAGTTTGTGCAGGTTAATACAGCCAATATTTTGTTTATTGTCGGTGGCGCGTTTGCAGGATTGGAGAAGGTGATCCAGCAGCGTACTGAAAAAGGTGGTATCGGTTTTTCTGCTGAAGTTAAAACTAAGGATGATACTAAAAATATCGGTGAGTTATTTGCTGAAGTAGAAGCTGAAGATTTGATTCGCTATGGTTTGATTCCTGAGTTTGTAGGGCGATTACCTGTCGTAGCAACCTTAGAAGAATTGAGTGAGGAAGCGCTTATTCAGGTATTGACCGAGCCTAAAAATGCATTAACTAAGCAGTATCAGAAGTTATTTGAAATGGAAGGTACTGAGCTTGAATTTCGTAAAGATTCTTTGCATGCAATTGCACAAAAATCTATGCAACGTAAAACGGGGGCGCGAGGGTTGCGTACTATCGTAGAAAATGTGTTGTTGGATACTATGTATGAGATTCCTTCGGCTAATAATGTTGCCAAGGTGATTATTGATAAAATGGTTATTGAAGGCGAAAATGATCCCTATTTTGTTTATGAAGAGGAGTCAAAAGTTGCTTCATCTGAATAGGCGAAGAATGGAATAGCTCAATTTGCTTTATATTAGAAAGGCGGGTGTTTATTAAGCACTCGCCTTTTTTTATGTCTACTGCCTTGTTAAATAATGTGGGCACCCTTATATTAAGTGCATATATTTTAAAATTTAGTGAAGGCTCCTTAAATGGAAATGAATAAAATGACTGATCTTTTTGATGATGGTTTGGTTCCTGTGCTACCGCTTAGGGATGTTGTTGTTTATCCGCACATGGTGATTCCTTTATTTGTCGGTCGTGAAAAATCAATTGAAGCACTTGATGAAGCGATGCGTGAAGATAAGCAGATTTTGCTAGTGACGCAAACAGAGGCTGAGCTTGATGACCCTAGTTTTGATGAGCTATATAAGGTAGGTGCGTTAGCTAATATTTTGCAATTGCTGAAATTGCCAGATGGTACGGTGAAAGTACTGGTGGAAGGAGAGCAGCGTAGTCAAGTCACTAAATATCATGAAAAAGATGGTTGTATTTTTGCGGAAATTCAAGAAATTCCCGATGTTTTAACCTTGTCAGGTAAAGAGGTGGATGTTTTAGTTCGGGCGACGATGGATTCCTTTGCTAGGTATGTGAAGTTGAATAGCAAAATCCCACCTGAAGTACTGAATGCTTTATCTGGTATTGAAGAAAATGGGCGGCTTGCAGATACCATGGCAGCGCATATGAGCCTGAAGGTTTCTGAAAAACAGAAATTGCTGGAAATGGCAGATATTGTGCAGCGTCTGGAAAAATTGATGCTATTCATGGAAAGTGAGGCTGATTTATTTGCTTTAGAGAAAGATATACGTGTGCGTGTAAAACAGCAAATGGAAAAAAACCAGCGCGAATATTATTTGAATGAGCAAATGAAAGCTATTCAAAAAGAGTTGGGTGATATGGATGATGCTTTGAGCGAGGTTGAAGAGCTTGAGCTAAAAATATCTAAAGCAGGCATGTCCAAAGAGGCAAAAGATAAAGCGGGGGTTGAGTTAAATAAGCTCAAAATGATGTCGTCGATGTCTGCTGAAGCCTCGGTGGTGCGCAATTATATAGATTGGATGTTGAATGTGCCTTGGAAAAAGAAAACTAAGGTGCGCCATGATTTGAAGGTGGCTGAAGAAATTTTAGATACTGATCACTATGGTTTAGAAAAAGTTAAAGAACGTATTTTGGAGTACTTGGCTGTACAGCAGCGTGTTAAATCTTTGAATGGGCCAATTTTATGTTTGGTAGGGCCTCCAGGGGTGGGGAAAACTTCTTTGGGTCAATCTATTGCGCGGGCTACGAATAGAAAATATATTAGAATGGCATTGGGTGGTGTGCGTGATGAAGCTGAGATTCGTGGGCATAGAAGGACTTATATAGGGTCTATGCCAGGTAAGATTTTGCAGAATTTGTCTAAGATTAAAGTGCGTAATCCATTATTTTTGTTGGATGAGATTGATAAAATGTCGGGAGACTTTCGTGGTGACCCTGCTTCAGCATTACTGGAAGTATTAGACCCCGAGCAAAATAAAGCCTTTGCAGATCATTATTTAGAGGTTGATTTTGATTTGTCGGATGTTATGTTTGTGGCAACGGCAAATACCATGAATATTCCTGCTCCATTGTTGGATAGAATGGAAGTGATTCGGTTGGCGGGTTATACCGAAGATGAAAAAATTAATATTGCAATGCGTTATTTGGTGCCTAAGCAGCTTAAAAATAATGGCTTGCAAGAGACTGAAGTGCAAATTGCCGAAGAGGTAGTTCAGGATATTGTGCGCTATTACACGCGTGAAGCTGGTGTGCGTAGTTTAGAGCGTGAGGTATCTAAGATTTGCCGTAAAGTTGTCAAAGAACTTTTGTTGAAAGAAAAGTCAGAAATGGTTGCTATTACATCGAATAACTTGGCTGATTATCTAGGGGTGCGACGCTTTAGTTATGGGCTTGCGGAAGATAAGGATCAGGTAGGGCAGGTGACTGGTTTGGCTTGGACTGAAGTGGGGGGCGAATTGCTTACTATTGAGGCGGTTGCGATGCCAGGCAAAGGTAAGCAAGTCATGACGGGTAAGTTGGGTGATGTCATGAAAGAATCAATTGAGGCGGCGGTGACTGTAGTGCGTGCTCGTGCTGCAGTACTGGGTATTAAAGCTGAGGACTTCCAGAATAAGGATTTGCATATTCACGTGCCTGAAGGAGCTACCCCTAAAGATGGGCCAAGTGCTGGCGCGGGTATGTGCACAGCTATTATTTCTGCATTAACAGGGGTGCCAGTTAAGGCGGAAGTCGCGATGACTGGGGAAATTACTTTGCGCGGTGAGGTATTAGCTATTGGCGGACTAAAAGAGAAACTATTGGCTGCTCATCGTGGAGGAATTAAGACGGTACTTATTCCTGAAGATAATGAAAAGGATTTGGTGGAAATCCCTGATAATGTTAAACAAAATCTGAATATCAAGCCTGTGCGTTGGATTGATCAAGTGTTGGATGTTGCCTTGCAGTATCAGCCGGAGCCGCTAGCAAAAGTTGCAGAAGCATCCGAAGCGCAGGTGGTAAAATCTACAGATAGCTCTATTAGAGCACATTAATTGGATATAGTCGGCTGTAACGCTTGACAGGACTAGGATGTAGTTGGTATAAAGGCATTCGCTTTAGTAGTGTTTTGTGTTTCGGCAGAGCGTAAATATTTTATCTTGTGTTAATTTCCTATGGAGAAGAGTAAATGAATAAATCAGAACTGATCGATGCAATGGCTGATGCATCAGAACTAACAAAGGCCGATGCAGGGCGTGCGCTTGATGCATTTATGTCGGCTGTTACTAATGAATTGAAGAGAACTGTTGAGGGTGATGAGCCTCAGCCATCCGTTGCATTAGTAGGTTTTGGGACTTTTTCTGTTAAAGATAGAGCAGAGCGTAAAGGTCGTAACCCACAAACGGGTGCGGAGATTACGATTAAAGCAGCAAGAATTCCTTCGTTTAAAGCTGGTAAAGGCTTGAAAGATAGCGTTAATATTTAAAGGTTAAAAGAAATGATAAGTTTTTTATCAAAAAGATTGCGTAAGTTAGAAAACAAGTTTATACTATCATTTCTTTAGTGGGGTGATTAGCTCAGCTGGGAGAGCATCGCCCTTACAAGGCGAGGGTCGGGGGTTCGATC
>CAZXJK010000148.1:0-7141 GCA_964640895.1 uncultured Methylomonas sp. | reverse complement strand
ATTGCTACAGTACTGATGACGGACAAAAAAACCAGCAAAGATGGATGATGTGTGTTTCCAGGTGCCTAAGGTCTAAGTGGTAGGCAGAAATGTGTTCTACCTATCTTGTTTTACAAATAACACTAAGGTAACTGTATGATAGAGAGTCGTTTTAGCCTTATTAATGAGCCATGGCTACCGATAGTGGGCGTTGGGCTTGTGAGTTTACGGCAAGTATTTACTAACCCTAGTTATCGCGCACTAGGCGGTAACCCCGTACAAAAAATTGCACTGACTAAATTATTATTGGCAATTGCTCAAGCCGCTTATACACCAGAAGATAATGATGCTTGGGAAGCCTTAGGTTATCAAGGCATGGCTGAAAAATGTTTGCAGTATTTAGATAAATGGCAAGATCGCTTTTATTTGTATGGTGATCGGCCATTTTTGCAGATGCTGGAAATATCAAAAGCCGCTGAACAAAGTTTAGGGGCAGTATTACCCGAAATTGCGACAGGTAATACCACCGTTTATAATGCAGTGCAGCTTGAAAAAGCACTCAATGATGCCGATAAAGCTTTATTAATTTTAAGCTTAATGGGCTTTGCTTTGGCAGGGAAAAAAACGGATAACACCGTTGTTCTGAGCGAAGGGTATACCGAAAAACGAAAACCTAATGGCAAGGGGATGTCAGGAAAAGCAGGTGCCTCCATTGGTTTTATGGGTTTTTTGCACAGCTTCTTGCAAGGAGAATCTATCTTAGAATCTTTATGGTTTAATTTGCTGACCCACGAACAAATTGCAGAAATTGGCTTATATCCACAAGGTTTAGGTGTTGCACCGTGGGAAGCAATGCCTCAAGGTGAAGCGTGCCCTATTGCACAGCAATTACAACAAAGTTTAATGGGGCGTTTAATACCTGTCTCGCGCTTTTGTTTATTAAGTGATAAGGGTTTGCATTATTCTGAAGGTATTGCCCATCCCAGTTATAAATCAGGTGTTGTGGATACCAGTGTTGCCGTCGATTTTACCAAAAAAGTGCCTAAACTGATTTGGGTTGATTCTGAGCGTAGACCGTGGCGTTTTTTAACTGCTTTATTAAGCTTTATGGAAGCAAATAGCGGTGGTTTTCAGTGCTACAACATAAGTCTGAATTTACTACGAGCTAGACAACAAACACAAAAAATTGGTATTTGGTCAGGTGGCTTGCGTGTGAGTAGCAATGCGGGTGAACAATACTGTTCTGGTACTGATGATTTCGTTGAATCAACTGTTTTTATGGATTCCAGTGATCTAGGTGAACCTTGGTATGCTCAGCTTAAACTGGAAATGGCAGAACTAGAGCAACTTGCCAAAATTATTTACGGATCTACAAAAAGTTTTTTTACTGATTTAGGCAGTCACGATGCTAAACAGGCCGCTAGTGCGAGTAACTTATTTTGGCAATTAACCGAAAGGCAATTTCAAAACCTACTTTACAATTGTGAGGACAGTAAAAAAACCAAAGCACTACGCAAAACATTTGCAGGGTTTGCCCATAAAGCCTATGACAGTCAATGTCCTAAAGACACCGCTAGGCAATTAGACGCGTGGGCAAAAAACCAACCTAATTTAAGTCAATATCTTAAAGATACTCACCCACCTAAAGAGGCTCAAGCATGAATGACACGCCTAAAAAAGAAACTCGCGGACAAGCTTTTACGCGCTTTATTATCGACAGAATGCAAGATAATGGTATTGCGGCTGCCTTGCGTAGAGCAGACAATCCCAATACTGAATATCAAAGTTGGGATACGCTGGCTGCCTTTCATATTGAATTAGACAAACCTTGGCAACGCTTACCCTTTGCAACCATTGCTGCCGCCATGGCCAAAGCCAAAGCTGAAAAAAATGGCGATATTAAAATGGGGCAGGCCATTGCCCGTTGCTATGCAGAGGGTAAAGACAGCGACCAAGCCAAAGCCAAATTAAGGCGGCTATTGGCCTGTGATTCAGTCGAAGAAACCTGCCGAATCTTGCGGCCATTATTTAGCCTTATTAACGCCAAAGGTAATAGTAGTTTAAATTATGCGCAATTATTAGATGATTTACTCTGGTTTAATGCCAATAGCCAAAAAATTAAATCAGAGTGGGCGCAGGATTTTTATCGTTATCAGGTTCAAGATAAAACTGAGGAAAGTGCATGATGATAGCCAGTGCTTTACACCTCAGTCGTGCTGATGTGAAAACCTTAAAAATAACCGATGCTTATTCCTTGCATCGAGTGATTTACAGTTTATTTGCAGATATTAGAACCCCAGAGCAAAAACAAACAGGCATGTCGAGTGGCATTCTATATGCTGATAAAGGCGGTGATGAAAAACACCGTAAAATTTTGATCTTGGCAAATCGTGATCCCATTGCTCTAGAATACGGTGAGTTAAAAGCACCTAAAAAAATTCCTGATAGCTTTTTAGAATATGAACAATACCGTTTTGAAATCGTCATAAATCCTTGCCAACGCAACAATGCGTCACGCAAAATCATTCCCATTAAAGGCAGAGTAGCGATAGGCGAGTGGTTTATTAATAAAGCACCCAAAAGCTGGGGCTTTAGTGTTAACCCACAACATATTGTCGTTAGCCATAATCACGTTAAGCACTTTGCTAAAAAAGGTCAGCAAGTCACACAGGGTTATGCAACCGTAACGGGGGAATTGCAGGTAACGAATAAAACACAATTTATTAAAAGTTTTCAGCAAGGTATCGGGCGAGGTCGGGCATTTGGTTGTGGACTTTTGCAAATAGTTCCTTTATAGCTAATAAGTGCATACAACACAAAACTAAACACTGCTGATGAATCAAGAAACTGCAATAAATATAAAAAAGCTAATACCGCTGATTCGCGATTATGCTCAAGTAGATGCTATTTACTTATATGGCTCACGGGCTAAACAAACAGTACATAAAACGAGTGATTGGGATATTGCGGTCTTGTTCAGTCATTATGAAACAGAATTAACTGAGCGAGTATTGCGACCACAAATGTTAGAAGCAATGCTGGAGCGCGAGTTGCAGCTTTATAATCAAATTAGCGTGGTCGATATAGAAACGGCTCCTATTTATTTGCAATACAGTATTTTAATGTCAGCTATAAAATGTTTTGATCGTAATGTGCCGCATGTTAAGCGTATTGAGCAAAGTATATTATCTAAATGGGAAAAAGATTATGAGAGATATGGCTTATGAACAAGCACTCCTTAGACACCAGCAAAAAATGTTAAGAATTTTAGATGAATATAGTCATGAAGATGTTAATACATGGACAGAGCGAGATTTTTTAGCCATACAACGCGCATTACAGATTTACATTGAATCGTTTATTGGTATGGCGCGTTATTTTGTACAACAAAAATATGCCTTATCGCTGAGTCAATCGCGTGAAGCCTTAGATGAATTAAAAAATCGCGGCGACTTGACTATGCAACAACATCATGAAGTATTAAAAATAATTGGTTTTCGTCATGTGCTGGTGCATGATTATTTAGATATTAATGATGGCATTGTACAAGCGGTCGTGATGAAACGGCATTATGCAATTTTAGGGGATTTAATAACACAATGGCAGCAAGCATTGGTCGTGATGTCGTCGTAAAAAATAATGATATTGCTCATCTTAGGAATAAGGGTTTATTGAATCTTCATTCCTTAGTGGGCGTGTTTTACTTTAATATTTTAGGATAAAAATGAATACTAACCCGTTTACAAACAAAAAAATCGAATTCCATATTTTACAGTCATTTCCCGTTAGCTGTTTAAACCGCGATGATGTCGGTTCACCTAAAACGGCTATAGTGGGTGGAGTACAACGCGCCCGAGTCAGTTCACAATGTTGGAAGCGCCAAGTCAGGCTGTCTATGCAGGATTTTGGCATAAAACTCGCTATTCGCAGTAAAAAAATTGCTGATTATGTCGCCAAAGCCTGTATTGCATTAGGTGCAACGGATGAGCAAGCACAAGCCTGTGGTGAAACCATTGCCAAAGCCTTTAGTAAAGATACCTTACATTTTTTCACGGAAGGAGAAGCGCAAGCCTTTGCTGCCTTTGCACAAGAAAAAGAATTTGATGATAGCCAATTAAAAGAGAAAGAATTGCAAAAATTGGCTAAAAAAGTGATTAATCCTGCTGTTGATGGTTTAGATATAGCACTTTTCGGGCGCATGGTTGCACAAGCCGCAAGTTTGAATGTTGAAGCGGCTTGCTCTTTTGCTCATGCTATTTCAACCCATAAATCCAGCGCTGAAGTGGAGTTTTTTACTGCTCTAGATGATTTGCAGGATGATGGAGAAACAGGTTCGGCACATATGGGCAGTATGGAATTTAATTCGGCAACCTACTATCGCTACATCTCCTTAGATATAGGGCAGCTTTATCAAACTTTGGGGGGAGAAGATTTACCTAAAGCCATAGAAGCCTTTACCAAAGCCCTCTTTGTTGCCGTACCATCCGCACGACAAACCACGCAATCTGCCGCTTCACCCTGGGAGTTCGCTAAAATATTAGTACGAAAAGGCCAGCGTTTGCAAATTCCTTTTGACAAACCTGTGCGAGCGGAACACGGCGGTGGTTACATACAGCCTAGTATTGCAGCATTGAAAAATGACTTAAGCAAAAAAGAAAAATTGGCAGGTTCTTTATTTGGCAAACAGGCTGAATACACCTTTGGTGAAGATGAAAACTACAGTATTGATGATTTAATTACGGATTTAACAACTCATGCTGAGGCATAGTGATGAGTACAGGCTATTTATTACTTTGGTTAGAAGGCCCGTTACAATCTTGGGGACATGATTCCAAATTTAGTCGGCGTGATACGCTCAATTTTCCCACTAAATCGGGGGTAATGGGACTGCTCTGTTGTGCATTGGGGGCTGGCGGTGCACAAAAAGAACTGCTAGCTGAATTTGCAGCCCTTTCGCAAACTGTTGTTGCTTACCTGCGTATTCGTCAAAAATCAGCAGGTGCCACAGTGAAGCTTGATCGTGAACCCTTATTGCGTGATTTTCATATGGTTGGATCGGGTTATGATGACAAAGATCCGTGGCAAAGTTTGTTGATTCCAAAAACCGCCGAAGGTAAAAAAGCAGTGGGTGGCGGGGCGAAACTCACTTATCGTTATTACTTACAAGATGCCTATTTTGCTGTTATCTTGGAAGTGCCAAACGATAAAATGGAAATGTTAGCCGCAAAATTACAAGCCCCAGTCTGGGATTTATATTTAGGGCGAAAATCTTGCGTTCCCACCGATTTTATTTATCGAGAGTGTTTTAAAAGTGAAAATGAGGCACTAGACGCAGCGCAAATCCTTGCCGCTGAAAAAGAATTATTAGAGGACTTTCGAGTGTTAGACGGTGAACATGAGGGTGATGAAACTTTCACCTTAACTGATGTGCCAGTTTGCTTCGGTGAACACAAAGTTTATCGTGATAGGCGTGTGACCATCGTGAATGCCTAATCATACTGCTCTTTAACAATTTGAATTTTTCCTCACTTAGGGAGCTGGAAATAAATAATCGTCCGATATTGGGTAGGATTTTTGTTTGTCTTTAGCGGTGTCGTAACGGGCGCGTAGCAAGCTACGTAACTGTTACGACACCGCTAAAGACGGACAAAAAGACCAACAAGATTGGATGATTATTTTTTTCCATCTCCCTTATGTGGGGTGTTTCTGGCATTTACATGCCCATGCAGTTTTCTTTCGCTACGATTTTTTGAGAATATTATTAAGGAACGAGGATTTATATGAGTGAAGAAGCAGATATAACTCGCTTAATCATAAAAGTGACCCGTGATACCTTGCCGCAAGTAAAAGATAAGTACCCTTTTATCTACCTTGAGAGAGGGCGTTTAGAAATAGATGATAGTTCGGTCAAGTGGATTGATTGCGATGGCAATGTGGTGAGACTGCCCATTGCCACCCTTAACTGTCTATTACTTGGGCCAGGAACAACAGTGACACATGAAGCGGTAAAAGTGATGGCGGCGGCAAACTGTTCATTATGCTGGGTAGGTGAGGACAGTTTGTTTTTTTATGCAGCGGGACAAACACCGACTTCTAATACCCGCAACTTAAAAAAACAAATGCAATTATCAGCGGATAATAAAAAGTCTGTTGAGGTCGCAAGGCGAATGTTTGCACGGCGCTTTCCAACCGCGGATTTAAAAGGTAAAACCTTACAAGAAATGATGGGTATGGAAGGTTTTAGGGTTCGGAAAATCTATGAACAAAAGGCACAAGAATATAATGTCGGTTGGAAAGGGCGTAAATTTACACCTGGTAAATTTGAGATGGGTGATATGACCAATCAAATTTTAAGCTCCAGTAATGCTGCTTTATATGGCATTATTAGTTCTGCGGTACATAGCTTAGGTTATTCACCTCATATGGGTTTTATTCATTCAGGCAGCCCTTTACCTTTTGTATATGATTTGGCAGATTTATACAAAGAAACACTGTGTATCGACCTCGCTTTTTCGCTAACACTTGATATGGCGGGGAAATATAATCGACATAAAGTATCAAATGCTTTTCGCAAGCGGGTTATTGAAATGGATTTACTGGCTAAAATAGGCAGTGATATAGAAGAAATATTAGGAGGTAAAAAATAATGTTAGTTGTTATCGCCAATAATTTACCCCCGGCCGTTCGTGGCCGCATGAAATTATGGTTTGTAGAGCCACGTCCCAATGTATTTATTTCAGGGATAAAAGATTCGGTTGCCAAAAAGGTGATAGATTATCTTATTCAATACTGCCCAGCAGAAAGTGGACTTATGATTTTTAGACGTACATCTCACGCACCAGGTTATGAAATCTTAGGCATGGGAGATACTAAGAGGAGTTTGGTCGAATTATCAGGCCTACAGTTAGTCATTGAAAAAATAACAAAGCTTGAAAATACTATATCTAGTGATTAGTATATAAAATAGCACCAGATATTGGTGTATTCCCCACGCCCGTGGGGGTGTTTCTTATATTCGTCATTTAGTGAAAATCGGGGCGTTGTATTCCCCACGCCCGTGGGGGTGTTTCTTGCTAGGGTTTGCTAAGTCGGCGGTGATGATGGTATTCCCCACGCCCGTGGGGGTGTTTCTCGGCACTAAGTGCTGAATATACGCATTGTG
>CAZXJK010000147.1:0-7221 GCA_964640895.1 uncultured Methylomonas sp. | reverse complement strand
AGTAAGTAATTAATTATAACTATCATATTTAGTGACAGCATTTTATGGGCAAAAAAAGCTACTCGATATTCATTCCCATATTTCTATTTATTATTTTCGATATCTCAGCACTATCGTTAAATATATGGATTTCAGACAGCCTGACTAAAAGTACCACTGCCATTAACTTAGCGGGTCGACAACGTATGTTGTCACAGCGTATCAGCAAAGCATTATTATTACTGCATCACCAAGCAAAAACATCTACCGCTCACAAAAATACAAAGAACGAATTACGCAGTTCTCTGAACCTATTTGAGCAAACACTTACTGCTTTTTGGGAAGGTGGGCCTACCTTAGATGGTGACCACCAGCCTATTGTCATCCCTGCTATTGATTCTGCTAAAGCAAGAATCCACTTAGCAGAGGGTCGTCAACTATGGCGTATATTTAGTCCTCCCATCAGGCATGCACTAGATACCAAGCCACCTTCTACCGAGACCTATGCACAAGCACTACTCATAACTCAAAAACATAATATTGATTTATTAAACATAATGAATCAACTCACCTTATCCATAGAACAGCAAGCCACTGAAAACATAGAATTACTCCGACTCATTCAATCTAGCTTACTTATATGTGCACTGTTTAATTTTATCTACATTATTCGTCGCTTAGTGGGCAATACAAAATTAGCCAATGCCAATAATCAGGCCTTAAATAGCTTATTTGATTCCATTGAGAGCAGCATTATTATTTACGATAAAAAAGGAGGGATTTTATTCAGTAACCAAGCTGCCAATGAGCTATTTAAATACCATGATGGAATTCCAGTCAATATAACCATCACCGATATTCTTAAGCTAACTTCAGCCAATCAAATAGGCTATTGTAGAACAGGTGTCACCTTTCAGGCGCGAGCAGAATGTCAAAAGATAATGTTTAAAAATACGCAAAGTATTATTTGCACAATTTACGACATTACTCAACAGGCAGAAAAAGAAGCGAAACTGACCAAGCTTGCCTTTAATGATCCACTAACTGGGCTTGCCAACCGTTTATTATTTCATGAGCGCTTACAACAAGAAATACGCCATAGTAAACGCCAATTTAGCTGTTTGGCAGTACTGTTTATTGATTTAGATGGCTTCAAAGATATTAACGACCAATTAGGGCATGACGCAGGCGACCAAGTATTAAAATCTGTTGGGCAACGATTATTACAGTGTTGCCGTGAAGACGACACTGTGGCGCGCATGGGAGGAGATGAATTTACTTTAATCCTCACCTCAATTAACCATGCGAAAGCAGCAGAAAAAGTTGCCAGACAAATCCTAACCCAGCTACATAAAAGTTTATTAATTCAGGGGCAAGCAGTACAGATCAGCGCCAGTATTGGCATTAGTCTATACCCCAAAGACCACGAGGAAGCAGATCTACTCATAAAATATGCAGATATGGCGATGTATGCAGCCAAAAAAGCGGGCAAAAATCGTTATGCTTTAGCAACAAACTTGTTAGCTAAAGAACAAGGCAATACGTCATAAAATGATCTTACTGCAACCAGTTTAGATTCATCTGTTTTGCTTTAGTTAAAAAATCAGAGTCTTTAGATTTAATGTTCATTTGCGGCCGGCCAAAATAATAGCCCTGCCCCATATTGACACCTATTTCCTTTAACTTCTGAATAGTTTCTGGGTCTTCGACCCGTTCTGCAATAGTCTTCTTGCCCAACATAGTAGCAATTTCCACAATTGATTTTACCAATACTTGTGTTGATTCATCATGGGTTAAATTCTGAATAAACTTGCCGTCAATCTCCACATAATCAACGGGAATTTTTTTCAGGTACTCAAATGAACAAAAACCTGCTCCAAAGTCATTTAAAGCAAATTGACAACCTAAAGCTCGAATTTCAGCAATTCTGGCACAAGCTTGTTCAAAATTATTAAGCACCGCTGATTCTGCTATTTTAAAGGTAATACGTTTGGGATCCACCCAAGTCTGTTCCAACTTTTCTTGGATTGCGACCACTAAAGCATCACCTTGAAATGCATCCGCAGACAAATTAATAGCCAATGAAATATGGGTCATACTTGGCAACTCAGCGAGTAATTCAATCGACTTTTCGACTACAAATAAATCAATACTATGAATCAAACCAACTCTTTCTGCCACAGCAATAAACTCTGCAGAATGAATAATCTTATGCCCTGTGCTGCGCATCCTAGTCAGCACTTCATAATGTGAAGTCACACCGCTACTCAAATCAACGATAGGTTGGAACACAAGAAATAATTTATTCTGCAAGAGTGCCTGTCGAATTAAAGGCACCCAATAAATTTCACTCTGTCTTGCTATCACTTTTTTATCGTGCTCACTATACAAGCAAACTTGATTGCCACCGAGCTCCTTAGCCTTATCACAAGCCAATCGTGCTTGTGCAATCAAGCCTTGATGGTGCAATAAACTATTATCAAGATTTAAGTCCATCACCCCAATAGAAAGCGTCAAATTTTGACCACTCTCAACAACTGTAAACCGATACTCACTTATTATTCGTCTAATTTTTTCAGCAAATAAACGTGCATCTTCAGTCGCTTTATTAGGTAAATAAAGACACAGCTCATCAGCTCCCACGCGGGCAAACAAATCATCTTTAGTCAGCAGCCTTCTAATAATCGTAGTCACTGCAACTAATACATTATCCCCTACCTCAAAACTTTCTAGTTCATTAATAAGACTAAATCGATCAATGTCTATCAATAAAATAGCTCCCACATGCGCCAGTTGCTTATCACGGTTTAATATCAGCCGCAGGTGGCTTTCAAAACTTTTCCTATTCAATAAACTGGTCAGCTCATCATGTGCAACCAAATATTTTAATTTAGCATCAATAATTTTTCTTTCTGCTAGCTCAGTCACTAGGCGTTCTTCTTGCTGGTAACGTAAGCAACGCTCATGCTTCATGTTTAACTGAAAGCCTATTACTATTAATAAATCAGCATAACTAATCGGCGCAACCATATAATGTAATAAGCACTTAGCCTTAACAAAGTAGCTATCTTGGGCATATTTAAAATATTTATGCTCACCGTAAACAATAAAAGGAATAGCTACCATCTCATGGCTACTCGATAACATCACGCACATTTCTAATAACTTGCACTGAGGTAAGCTCTCATTGACTATAATTAACCCAACTTGATCAGAGTCATTATAATAAAACCTTAAAACCTCATAGAGTTGGTTGCCATTTTTAGCAACTTGAATATTATTAAAACCATTATCTTGCAAATACATGCGTAGCTTTTGCGCGACTATTGCATCATATTCAGCAACAATAATAATCTTATCTTTTAAACTTTCACACAGAATCATAGACACTTAAAGCTTATCAATTTAAATTAAAAATCAAATATAATAATGACATACACCAACAACATCAGTTATAGTATGAACTAAATATTCCAATGCATTACTCCCCCACTTTAAAATCGCTAGCAGAACGACCCAGCCAAAAATTTAAGCCACCAAAGGCTGCTATATGGGGTTACTTGCTATTTCTTTACTCAACCGCCATAAAGTAAAGTATAGCTACAAATAATTTTTAAATAATGTTATTTATGCATAATACAAAAAACACATTAGCAATTTCTGACTTATTTAAAGGGGACATCCAGCTAGCATCTCCTCCGACTGTCTATACCTAGTTGCAGAAAATCATTGAGGATCCCAATAAGCTGATGGCTGATGCCGCAGCTGTTATTGAAACGGATGCTTCTTTGGCAATCAGGTTATTAAAAATTGTTAATAGCGCCTTCTATGGATTTCCCGCACAGATCACCTCAATATCGCAAGCAATAAACCTTATTGGCACCAAAGAACTACAAAATATTGTACTCAGTACCATTGTCATTGAGAGGTTTGCAAAAATACCTGCTGAATTAATTTCCATTCAAGATTTCTGGGCAAAAAACTTGCGTTGCGCACTGGTCGCCCAAGAAATTGATCGTCATTTAAATAAAGGCTATTCTGATTCTGCCTTTATTTGTGGGTTACTACACCATATTGGTCAACTGGTTTTTTGTCAGCGCATTCCTGAGCTAACTAAGGAAATTGCGCTAACAATTCAAGCAATGGGCAACCCAACGGATGCAGATAAAATAGCAGTTGAAACCAGCATCATCGGGTTTAACCACTACCAAACGGGGGCAGCTCTGTGCCAACTATGGAATCTACCAGACGCTATTATCGAAAGTATCCAACAACATGCCTATCCTAACTACAAAGGAGCTTGTCAAGAAATAGCCGCTATTATCCGTTTAGCTGACCACTATAGTAGCCTTGATCAAGACTGGAGCAGTATACCGGCAAATAATTTTAATATTGCCCCTCATGAAATGAGCACCATTATTGAAACCACCCATGATAAATTTGAAGAAATATTCAAACTTTTTTATCAAGGTTAAAGTAAATAAACAGTTAACACCATAATTGTGGCTCTATGTGATTTGTAGTGGGTAATGAGATAATAGTAGCCTGAATAGTGAATTTTTATTTAGTCAGGCTTTAGGCCTACAATCGCCTTGGAAAGTAGAAGAAATTATCTTTTCAAATGACAACAGTTCAGAGAAAAACGAACTTCATTTGCAGATAGGCTTTGAATCGGGCGCACGATTTACCGATGAATCGGACACTCTCTGCCCAGTGCATGATACCGTCGATCGACAATGGCAGCACTTGAGCTTCTTTGAACATACTTGCTACTTTCTTTGTAGTAAGTTAAAGTTCGATTACCCACTGTATTTCACATAGAGCCTAAAATAAACTGGCAACTCAATAACATTATTGACCATAACTTAAATCTTAATAGTTCCTGAATTCAACTTAGCTCTAACAATCAGCACATAATCATCTCCTAAGCTGTGGCTAAAATTAATATTACCCTAACAATAACTTGGCAGAAATTAATAAAGTGACTATCTCAAAAGCACGTTTAATCCACCTATTACCATGTTTGATAGCTAAGTGTGTGCCGAAATAGCCCCCTAATAAAGAGCCTAACAATAATGCAGGCAACCAATCCCAACGGATATTACCAAATATTCCTAGTGTTACTGCTCCCGAACCATTCCAAAATAAGCCAACTAAAATTAAGGTGTAAGCAATCGCTCGCTGATAATCCATACCAAACCAACCCACTAACCACAGAGTGACAAACAAGCCTGTTCCTGACGTAAGTGAGCCGTTTAAAAAACCGAGAAAAAATAAAACACTCCCCCCGATAATATAACCGAGTTGGTCTCTATGTTTTGGCTGGTATGTTTGGCCTAACGCAGGTTTTAAAACAGAATAAATCCCTAGCCCCCCTGTTAATACGCCTAATGCAATAACGGCAACCTGTTCGGGTACGAACAATATCACCCCGCTGCCCAATATCACGCCAGGTATACCAAGGCCTAAAATAAGCAAAACAAAATGGCGTTCCAAATGACAGGTTTTCAAATAACGTAAAGTAGCACCCACCCCAAGTGCCACGCTAGCTACTTTATGGGTTGCCAAAGCAACAGTAAAACTCAAGCCTAGAAATATTAAAGCAGGAAATTGGATAAGCCCTGCTCCACCACCACTGAAAGATGAAAAAGTATTTGCAACTAATGAAACAATAAAAAGTATTGCTTGCTCAAATAAATCCAAAGTAATTCACCCTCAAATTAAATACGAATTATAAATATTAACCAATTATATAGGGAGTGGTAGCAATAGGGTGTTTTTGATTTTTATGCAACGACTATCTCTAACATATAAATTATACTTTATAGAGTCATGAGTATGGAATTTTGAGAGCAAGACTCTAAAGCTGTTCAAATATCGTGTAACATCTCTGCTTCAGTTTCCTAATTATCTGCAAAACCCGCCGCTTTATGAAGTATATCTCTTGACATCATAAATACCTTGTGTAACCCTTGGTTATTTCCACCCAATACAAGGAACCACCATGACCATAGCAATAGGCGAACAACTACCTACCGGACAACTGACTGAATGCATTGAATTTGATGCAGACTCTGGTTGCCCAAGCAACCCACAAGCACATGATGTTATTGCAGAAACACAGAATAAAAAAATCATTATTTTTGGTGTCCCTGGTGCTTTTACTCCATTATGTTCTGCTCAGCACTTACCTGGTTATATCGAGCATGCCGAACAACTAAAAGCGAAAGGCATAGATGAAATATGGTGCATGGCTGTCAATGATGCCTTTGTCATGTCTGCTTGGGGCAAAGAACAAGGTGCAACAACTAAAGTACGTATGCTTGCTGATGGCAGTGCTAAATATACTAAAGCACTCGGTTTGGATCGTGACTTAACTGAGGGTGGCATGGGGATACGTTGCTTTCGTTTTGCCATGTTAGTTGATAATGGTGAGGTCAAATATCTTGGTGTGGAAGGTTCTGGTGAGTTTGGTGTGTCTAAAGCCGAAACATTGCTGGAACAACTAAGCTAGCTTTATCAGTGTGATAGCTTGCCGAAACGTAACTTCTCATTATCCACGAGCGGCTTTATAACCAAGTGGGCGGCTGGTTTCCAGTCACCACGGTGTTATCAGTGGCTCTGGAGCTTTGCGGAAGAGCCACTGATAACCAAAGAGTTACAGACTATAAAAGCCAGGCGCGCCATGCTACCTCACGAAATTCAGGGACTCCTGTCACCTGAATTCGTTCACCTACGCAGCGAATGGGGGATGCCCTGAACGCCCTGCGTCCGTAACGACTGCGCACAAAAGCAGCTCCGTCATGACTACCTCAAATGGCTGGACGGCTATTCGGAATGCAATTCTTGCTCCTCTCGCGTGCTGCTAGCACACGTCGAATCAGCAAATTGCCCTGTCGCCTATCAGGGACTAAAAATCATCACTTCGCTAAGCTCCGTTTCCCTGATTTTCAGCGTGAGAAAAATAATTTATTTTGCAAAAGTTGCTTTAAGTTATTGATTTTATGATTTTACAAGGTTTGAAAATGAATTTTTGCATTTTTTACCTGTGTAAGCTACTGAAAAATAACGTGCCTGTGGATAATGAGAAGTTACGCCGAAATGACAAGCTAGCACACTACTTCTACACATCATGCAGATCATTTAGCCTTGAATAAGGATCTATTTAAGTACCTGTCACAATGAAAGGTACTGGGCTATAATCATTCCTTGCCTGAAAAAATAGCATAATTTTCTAAAGGA
>CAZXJK010000146.1:0-7223 GCA_964640895.1 uncultured Methylomonas sp. | reverse complement strand
GCTACGCTCCACTTACCCTGCTTGTCGAGGATTTATAGCTGCTGCACAACAAGCACCTGAATTTGTGCAACTATTACGCCAGAAAATCCAACAAGCTTATTATCAAGCCGCACAAAACCCGTCATTAAATACTACGTTGATTACTTGTGCAGAACAAACAACCCTAGACATTAAACAATTTAAAGCAGATTTAACCACTCAGACAACCCAAATACAACTCAACAAACATATTCAATTTGCACGCTCTCTAGGTGTCAGTTCCTATCCGTCATTACGCTTAGTGTTAGACGACGAAATATATACCATCGCCATTAATTACACGCAAAGCAACCCAACACTGACGCAAATCAACACCCTACTAGAGCAACATAAGAATAGAGGTATAGCATCACCTTGTGTACGTAACTGCTGTTTAAATAATGAAGATATTTGCTTAGGCTGCTTTCGTTCGCTAGATGAAATAACTGGGTGGTCGCAAGCTAATGAGCTTGAAAAACAGGTGATTTTAGATAGAGCTACCGTGCGTAAAATGACTCAGCCTGTTTGATTATTCTTTTATCTATGAACTTAGGCAATAGTGTTATTGTTATATTTCATGTTCTGGTAAAACCAGTAACCTTTCACTACGCCACACTCTAATAACATGAATTGAGCTTTTCTCTCTTAAATAAACAATACAAAATAGAGGGTGGATAAGCTCTCTTATTTTTTCTTTGTCAAATTCTGGAACTTTTTTTCCAATATCTGGGTTGTCACTTAAAGTTTGAATATGTTCAATAATTGCGGCTACCAACTTAACACGGGACACGCAGTATAGCGGCATTATTCATAGGTGCGGTTTTAACCGCACCTATGAATCTGCACCTACATTGCTATTATGCCCCGTGTTAAATGTGTATAGCCAGTAATACTGATGATTGATTACAAATGGCGCATACAATGCACCCTATACACCTCTCATACAAAACTACCTACCTCATCACAGAATCCTAACATTAACAGCCACTGACTATACTTGCCATAGTCGTTTTGCTAGGATAGAAATCTCCCGTATTATTTAGGAAATTAATAATATGTATAGCCCTTGCCAACCTCGTAGATTTTACCTGTTTTTTAATGGACTATTACTAATACTGCTATGCTCCAATAGCCATTTAGTCCAAGCCGAACAATCCAGCAAACAAACTATCAAAGCTCTGTATATTCCCTTAGCTGATCACTATGCAGCATTAGTCGCATACGAACGCTATCGCAATAAAATGCAATTTGCTGATTTTCAAATAGAACAAATGAAAAGCTGGAATTTGTTGCGCGCCTATTTCCAGTCAGGTGAAGTTGATATGGCTTATGTCATGACCCCCTTAGCCATTGACATGTTTCAGGAAAAACCACACTTTCGCTGGATTGGATTAATGCATCGTGATGGCAATGCCTTGGCGATTAATGATTTACTGAATAAATCTACCCAATTACCTGCTAATCGCAAAGCACGACTCCCAGATAAAAAAGTCGCCCTAGCACTGGCAGAAGCCTATAAAACAACTGGGAAAGCCACTGAAATAGGGATGCCACATCTATTATCAACCCATAGCGTGGTCTTATATCAATATTTGAAAAACCATCAACTTAGCTTAGCCTTAACACCGCAACAAGCAGGCGAAGTGTTAGCTATTGCCGTACCACCTCCCAAAGCCCCCGCCTTTCTACGCGCTAAAAGTAACCGCGCCACCCCTGCTGCTTTCGAGCAGTCTTTACCTTGGGCTGATATTGTCGAGACACAAGGCTTTGGCCATGTAGCTTGGTATTCTAAAGATGTCATTCCTTGGCCTCATGGGCATGTTGAGTGCATTGCCCTAGCAACCGATCAAGCCATTAAAACCAAATTTAAGGCAACCAAAGAAGTCATGTATTACATCCAGAAGGCGGGTGCTGATATAGAGCAAGCAAGAATTAAAGGCGGCACTGATTTAGAGGCCATTGTCACCATTGTACGCAAGCATATTCCTGCACACAGTAGACAAGCCATTATTGCCAGCCTGTCCCCAGAGTTACGGGTTATTAACTACCAACACCTCAATATTGATAAACCTGGGTTACAACATATTATGGATTTAGCCATAGAAGGCCGCATCTTACAGCAAGCCATTAATATCGATACGTTTGCCGATGAGCGTTTTAATATACTTGTGAATGGGCAAGTGATCCAAGACTAATACAAGCATCCTTGCTTATAAAAAAATACCCTGAATTCGTATAATAAGTGCAAAAAGCTCAATAAATGAATAATAAAAATAAACAGGAATCTATCGATAAAGTCGTTTTTAGTCACTCCATCAATCGAGCTTTATTGTTCTGGTTTCTACTGCTCGCTTTGACCCCCATGAGTTTAGTTTCCTGGATTAGCTATCATCAAGCAGCCACTGGCTTACATCAAGCTGCGGCACAGAATCTTGAAAATATGGCAGTTGCTGATAGTAAATTCATTCAGAACTGGTTTAATTACCGCTTTACAGACATTAATTCTGAAGCAGAAGACCCGCATACCGCAGAATTACTGCAAAAATTACAAGCAGGTTGGCAATCTCAACATCAGCCTTTGGCCGAATATATCAAAAGCTATCATTGGGCAAAAATTGTCGAGGAATACCAACAAGACCTAGTCACCATGATCCGTTACTATGACTATATCCATGACCTATTCCTAATCGACCCACAAGGTAATATTATTTATAGCGTTGCCCATGAATCCGACTTAGGAACCAACCTCTTTTCTGGTAAATTTGCAGCGACTAATTTTGCCAAAATGGCACAGGCCAGCTTAACATCAGGTAAAACTCTCTTTAGTGATTTAGAACGCTACCAGCCGAGTAATAATATCCTTGCGGGGTTTATTACCACCCCTGTCCTCAATGCATCCGGGGAAAAAATTGGCCTGTTGGCAGTACAACTGCAATATGAACAAATTTTTGCCTCACTCATTAACAACAATCAACAGACTAAAACCCAACAACACTATGTTGTGGGTCATGATGGTATTTTACGCACAGCACTCACTCAAGGACAACAAGAGGTATTAGTCAGAAACATTAATACTGAACAATTTAAACTTTGGCAGTATGAGCATGACAAACCTAAGCACATGGCCGATGATATGCAAGAATCTGCCTTTGAATATATCGGCCCAAATGGCCAAAAGGTTATCGGCATACATCATGCAATTCGCTTAGCGGGTGTCAATTGGGTACTGATTTCAGAAGTAGAGACTAAGGAAGCGTTAGCTGCCGCCAATAATTTAAAGCTGCTGATGCTAGCCATGGTCACCCTAACTGGATTATTAGCCGCGGGTTTTGCTACGCTACAAGCACGCAGAATCACCAAACCTATTATCCAGCTCGTTAATGCAACACGTGCGGTAGCATCAGGTGACATGAACCAACAAGTTCATATTCATGCCGATAATGAAATTGGCATCTTGGCCAAATCATTTAATGAAATGATCAATACACGCCAACGCAACCAAGAGTCTTTAGAGGAAAGCAATCAAATAGCACAAGAAGTATTAGCCGAATTAACCGAACAAAAATTCGCCTTAGATCAACATGCCATTGTCAGCATTACTGATATTAAAGGTAATATCACCCTGATCAATGAGAAATTTTGTCAAATTAGTGGCTATACACATGAGGAGTTACTGGGACAAAATCATCGCCTACTAAATTCTCAACTGCATGATACGGCTTTTTTTCAGGAGATGTACCACACCATTGCTAATGGTCATGTTTGGCATGGTGAAATATGCAATAAGGCTAAAGACGGTAGTTTATACTGGGTCGAAAGTACAATCGTGCCCTTTAAAAACGAACAAGGCAAGCCGACCAGCTATACGGCCATTCGTACTGATATTACCGCACGCAAACAAGTTCAATTAGAAATTAATAAAGCCTTGGCACTTACTGAAGCAACCTTAGAAGCCACCGATAATGGCATTCTAGTGACCAGTGAATACGGATCCGCCCTACGTAGCAACCAACGCTTTTCCGAAATGTGGCAACTCCCGGCTGACTTGGCTAACAGCCCCGATGAAAAAGCAATGCTCAAACATGTCATGCCACAACTGCTACACCCTGAGCAATTTCTACAAGGTGTACAAAAACTGCATGCTAATGCTGCAACTGAAGTTTCAGATATACTTGAATTTAAAGACGGGCGTATCTTTGAACGTAGCTCTAGACCTATGCAAATGGAAGGCACTGCTACTGGTAGAGTATGGAGTTTTCGTGATATTACCGAACGTAAACTTGCAGAGCTTGCCCTACATGAAGCCAAAGAGTCAGCCGAAATAGCCAATCAAACCAAAAGTGAGTTTCTCGCCAATATGAGCCATGAAATTCGTACCCCCATGAATGGTGTCATCGGTATGACCGAATTATTGCTGGATAATGATCTGGATACCGAACAAGAAGGCCGCGCCCTCACCATTAAACGTAGTGCTGAAGCCTTACTCACCATCATTAATGATATTCTGGATTTTTCCAAAATTGAAGCAGGCAAACTGGATTTAGAAATTTTAGATTTTGATTTAGGTAATTTACTGGAGGACATTGCTGATACCACTGGCTTACGTGCCATTGAAAAAGGTTTAGAATTTATTTGTACGGTTAACCCGACTATTCCGCAATGGTATAAAGGTGACCCTGGCCGTATTCGGCAGGTTTTAACTAATTTAATTAGCAATGCCGTTAAGTTCACTGCAACAGGTGAAGTCTCAGTGCGTTATCAACTTATTACTGATGCTCAGGGGCATTCGCTGCTACATTTTGCTGTTAAAGATACCGGCATTGGTCTCAGTCAGGCGCAACAACAAAAATTATTTCAGAAATTTAGCCAAGCAGATGGCTCAACGACCCGTAAATTTGGGGGAACAGGTTTAGGGCTTGCCATTAGCAAACAACTCGTCGAACTCATGGGAGGAACTATAGGTATCGACAGTGAGCTAGATAAAGGCTCTATTTTTTGGTTTACCTTGGCTGTAGAAGCCATCCCTGCTAAAAAATCACTCGAACAAGTGCATGATTTACATCAACAACGTATTTTAGTAGTTGATGACAATGCAACCAACCGTGAAGTCCTGCATGAATTCCTTAACGCATGGCAAGCCCCGCATAGCTTGGCAGCAAGTGGCGCTGAAGCCCTAGAACTACTCTATACGGGGCTTGCTGAAGAGTCCCCTTATACGATAGCATTACTGGATATGCATATGCCTGGCATGGATGGCCTTAGACTTGCAGACACCATGCAAAGAGATCAGCAGTTAGCAACTACCCGCCTAGCCATGTTAAGTTCACAAGGACAGCGGGGGGATGCTAAGAAAACATTAGATCATGGCTTTGCCGCCTATATTAGTAAGCCAATTCATCAGTCAGATCTGTATAATGTCTTATTACAATTAGCTGGCATTGCAAGCGCACAACAACCTAACACGATCATTACCCGCTATACGGCTCGGCAACAAGCATTTAATTTTAATGCCCATGCCTTAGTGGTCGATGATAATAGCATTAACCAAGCGGTTGCTTGCAGTATGTTGGCTAAATTTGGCATGACAACTGAAGTAGCAAATAACGGTCAAGAAGCGCTGGATTACTTAACTCAACAAAATTTTGACCTAGTTTTTATGGACTGTCAAATGCCAGTAATGGACGGCTATACAGCCACCCAGCATATTCGTGATACAAGTTCATCAGTACAAAATCATCATATAGCTGTGATTGCCATGACCGCCAATGCCATGCAAGGTGACCGTGAAAAATGCTTGGCTGCTGGAATGGATGACTTCATTGCTAAGCCAGTTGATATTAGCAAACTGCGTAAATTATTAGACAAATGGTTAAACACAGCACAAAATAAAGAAACTACCAGTACCATAATGACAGAATCAGTCCCTAGTGCCGCTAAAGAAACCATACCAGAAGAAGAGGAATTCCCCGTCTTTGATTATGCCGCAATGAGTGAGCGCCTAATGGACGACAAAGATTTAATCCAAGTCATCGCTGATGCTTTTTTAAGTGATATGCCTATTCAAATTAAACAGCTACATGATGACGTGCAAGCAAACGACCTTGCCCAAGCAACCGCACAAGCCCATAAAATAAAAGGTGCATCTGCCAATGTAGGTGGTATGGTACTCAGTAACTTAGCGTTAGCCATGGAGCAAGCAGGTAAAGCTGATGACATGCAAAGCTTGCAACAACATTTAGTGACGTTAGAACAAAGCTTTACCCAATTAAAATCGACTATGGAGAAAACACTTTCATGAAGTTACTGATCGCCGATGATGATCTTACTTCTCGCGCCATGTTAGGTGCGGTCATCAGCAAATGGGGCTATCAAACCATAGTTGCTGAAGATGGTGAAGCCGCGTGGGAATTATTACAGGAGCCTGATGCACCCTTATTAATGTTGATCGACTGGGAAATGCCACGCTTAGATGGTTTGGGTTTATGCCAACGTATCCGAGCTCAACATCAAAATAATCCACCTTTTATCATCTTATTAACTGCCCGTAGTGAAACCGATGATGTGGTAGCCGGATTAGAAGCAGGCGCGAATGACTACATTGCCAAACCGTTCGCCAATGCTGAGTTAAAAGCACGCCTACAAGTTGGGCAGCGCATGCTGCAATTACAATCCGAATTGCATCAAGCCAAAGAAGCACTACTATTTCAAGCGAGCCACGATGTATTAACAGGCTTGCTTAATCGTCGCGCTATTTTAGAGGCTCTGGATAAAGAAATTGCCCGCTCCCAACGACAACAGCAATCCTTATGTATTGCCATGTGTGATATTGATTTCTTTAAACAGGTTAATGACAATTATGGTCATTTAGCAGGTGATTATGTATTACATGAAATTGCCCAACATATCAGTTCCGAATTACGCCCATTTGATTTGGTAGGCCGCTATGGAGGCGAGGAGTTTTTACTGATTCTCAACGCCTCTGTCACTGAAGCCGATAAAATATTTGAACGAATTCGTTCAAGTATTGAAACAACTCGCTTCCCCCACAACCAACAAGTATTAAAGGTCACTATCAGCTGTGGTATCAGTATTTTCACCCCTCCCGCTGATCATCGCAATGCACTGGACTTAATCGATAGCGCAGATAAAGCACTGTATAGCGCTAAAGAAAATGGCCGTAATGTTGTGGTTTTTGCTGATTGACG
>CAZXJK010000145.1:1417-7305 GCA_964640895.1 uncultured Methylomonas sp. | reverse complement strand
CCCGCGCCTAATAATAAAATGGATTTTATGTCGGTTCTTTTTGGCATATTCGTTTTAAACTCTATTATTAGTTAGCTGACTGCATCATTTGCATAAAGTCATCAAATAATGACTCTACATCCTGCGGCCCTGGGCTTGCTTCAGGGTGCCCCTGAAAGCTCATCGCTGGAATATCGGTACGCGCAATACCTTGCAAACTACCATCAAATAAAGAATGATAAGTTGCGGTCACATTATCAGGCAAAGTCTTTGCATCTACTGCAAAACCATGATTTTGGCTACTGATCATTACACGGCCTGTTGCTTTTTCTTGTACGGGATGATTCGCACCATGATGACCAAACTTCATTTTTTCTGTTTGTGCACCACAGGCCAAAGCCAGTAATTGATGCCCCAAACAAATACCAAATACAGGTATCTTTTGCTCTAAAATAGTTTGAATAGCAGTAATGGCATAAGTACAAGGCTCTGGATCACCTGGGCCATTAGACAAAAACACACCATCAGGCTGCATTGCCAACACATCAACAGCAGGTGTTGTCGCTGGTACAACGGTAACACGGCAACCGCGATTAGCCAGCAATCGTAAAATATTACGTTTAACCCCGAAATCATAAGCTACAACATGCTTGTTTAAGTTTTCAGCTTGCGTATGACCTTGTTGTAAATCCCAAGTATTTTCAGTCCATTCATATGCTTCAGCAGTCGTTACTTCTTTCGCCAAATCCATCCCTTTTAAACCAGGAAATTCATCAATGGCTGCTTGCGCCATTGCTTCGTCTATACTTTCACCCGCAATAATACAACCCCGCTGTGCGCCTTTATCACGCAATAAGCGCGTTAATTGACGGGTATCAATTTCAGCAATAGCAACCACATTATTAGCTTGTAAATAAGCTGATAAGGTTTGTTCTGAACGAAAGTTGCTTGCCATAATTGGTAGATCACGAATAACCAAGCCACTTGCAAAAACGGATGCCGATTCGTTATCTTCATCATTGGTGCCCACATTACCAATATGCGGATACGTTAACGTTACAATTTGCTTGGCATAGGAAGGATCACTAAGGATCTCCTGATAGCCCGTCATTGAAGTATTAAAGACTACCTCACCAGCCGAACAGCCATCCGCGCCTATCGATACACCATAAAAAACTGTACCATCCTCTAACATTAATAATGCAGGTTTGTTCAAATTAGCCACCTTAAATGTACAAAACGGGCGGAGCCTTGCGACCCATCCCGTTATGAAATAATATATTTGTGATTATCACTATTCGAAAAATCGAATCATTGCTTAAATTCTACTAAATTTTCGAGGTGCGGTCATTAAGATTTTTTATTATAATAATAATAATAATGGGATAGTTGACATAAAAAACCTAGGATCTACCTGTACTACATCGCACTTAATTGAACGTATATACCTTAGTTAACTCGCAGGCAAAGGCCTCATCATCGAAGTTTTTCCTGTCATAACATTCAAAGTCTTTTTTAAGCGCTTGAAGACCGACTCTTGGCAATAAGGAATGCCATACTGCTCGCATAAAGCTTTTACTTTTGGTTGCGCAATATGATAGCGACTTAAAGGCATATCAGGCCATATATGATGTTCAATCTGATAATTCAACCAACCTTGTAGAAAATCAACACGATCAGTTCCTGTGGTAAAGTTGGTTGAACCAAATATTTGTCTAAGATAAAACTCGCCTTTATTATCAGCCTTCTTATCAAAAAGGTATAAGTCATCCCCCACATGATTGGTGCCAATAATCAAAAACGTATGCAGATTCGTAAATGCTTCCGCAAGCAGAGAGTTAATCAAAACATTCGTTGCTGCGACTGCCCCACCAACTGCCATAACAGCACCAACCGGAATAAACAGCAGCGGAATCAATACAAAGCGAATGGAAATATAGGGCAACAAACATTTTGTCCATAAATCATAACCCACTGGCTTCATTGGGTTCCATACATCTGCACGCGGATACTCAACAGGCTCTTTGCCCGCTTTCTTATCGCGTGCACGCTGCAATTCAACCAGTGTCGAAGGTGCGTAGTAAATAGCCTTCCATGTACATGCCATCACCCCAAGGAATAAATAGCGCGCCCATTGCGGCATATTAATCGCTCTGAAGTCTTCGGTATTATATTCAACTTGATCAGGGTCAGCTTGCTCACCAAGATTATAATGATGCATGTCATTATGTTCTTTATCCCATGCTTCGGGCAGCATCCATTCCAACCAGTCAATATAACGCCGTTTACCTTTGGCAAAGCCTTTACTGGTGTAATGCTTTGGAATCCCTTCAATTTTATCGTAGGCACGATGGGTAATATGATGTGCAATCGTCGTCCAACGCGTCACATTACCTTGACTGATAAAATAAGCAGAAATAGGGTTAGGAATAATCCAAGCCGTCCCGTAACCAATTGCCGAACAAATTCGCCCCCAGCGCTCTATTTTTTTTAAATGCTGAAAATCCTCCATACCCACATCACTTAAAACCTCCTTACGAATATCATCCAAATCCTTAGCAAATTGATCGCGATCAATTGCATGATAAATATGTTGAGTCACAAACAATTCCCCATAAAAAATAGAGCATTATACCGTTTTCTATCAATCGAACTCAATATTATATTTAATATCACTACTATGGGTAGATCCTGAACGCACCTCTATACTAATATTTTTAGTCAGCTTATATTCCACTGCAAATTGCATTTGCGAACTCAACACATCCACAATGTAACGAGTATATAAGTTTGGCGCAATCCGCTTACCCAGTACCAATGAATTCTCACCGATAGCAGTACTTTTTATTTCAAACTCATCAACACCGACAACTCCCATTACCGCATCGACATAATCTCGACCCAGGCCCAATGCGGCTTTTGCTAATAGCCCCGCACTACTACCACCACTTTTACTTAATGAAGCCCCCGTCAATAAATAAGCCAAAGCTTCACTTTCGCTAGTAGCAGGTTCAGTATAAACTTCTGTTTCTGGAGTGAGTAAATCCCCTGTCATACGCAAATAAGCAATCGTATGATCATGCCAGTCACTAGCTTTACGCGAGGCTAGCATATTTACGCTGGGGTTCTCCACGTTGCCCGTAAACAACAACTGCCCCTTTTCAATGATTAAATCCTGCCCATAAGCTTGGTATGTTCCATCAACCAACTTTAATTCGTTAAATAATTTAAATTGATTAACTTGCTGTAATGCACGTAGCTGCCCTGCTAGCTTCGCCTTTAAGCCAAAACCCTCGATAGATACAGCATCTCCTAGCTTAATATCAATATCAGCATTTAATGGGTAAGCAGGTACTTGTTGCGGCAACTCCGACTCAACAATAAGCACCTCATCAGCCGATAACGCAACAGCATCTTCAGGCAAGTCATTAAAGGTAATTATTGCTTTAGGAACAAGCAACTGCCCAGTTAACTTAGCAGCGCGCCTATTCCCTGTTAATTGTAAATCTGGAGATATCCAAAGTTGCATTTCTGGCACCTGCAAAACCTGTAAATCTTCTCCCTGAATAGCGAAGGAAAACTGCAATTGCTCACTGGCATAATGCTCAGCCTGTCCTGTTATTGATATAGTTTGCGCATCAATATCTGCCCGTGCCAGCAATGCAAGCTTCTCTGATTCGGCGGCCTTTATACTTATATCTATATTATTAAGCCGCAACCCCAAATCTTGCACACGCAACTTAGCCTGCTTTAAGTGTAAATGACTCCCGACCAATACTGGAGCCTGCAAGGTACCCTTTAACTGCAAATGTGCATCTATTTGCCCACCAAGATCACTCACGTCTGCCATAAAAACCTGTAAAAACTGAATATCTTGTAAGCGCAGCTTTAAATCACCCGCAAGCTGTGCAGTACTTAGCTGTTCAATACCTAAAATATTCACCTGTCCTGCAAGCTTATTTTCATCATTAAACAAAACAGACAATTCTGTTTGTAATGTATCTTGCAGCAACTTAACATCAAATTCTGCCGCCGAAAAACTTAGCCTTTGCACCCCAAATTGCTCATCCTGAAATATGAATGTGCCTGGCTGCAAACCCACATTGATCTTCGCTCGCAAGCTCGGTTGAGCCTGTGCAGTAAAATGCACCTGCAGATAACTTTCAATTTGGAATGTAGCAGATAATTGTTTAGTTAATGCCATTAAAGGCAACTGCGTTATATTCCCCTCAAACAACTGCCCCTTCTGAGTATCGAGATATGCATATAAACAAGCTAACCCCGTTGCACTTAGTTGTGCCAAACATAATTTTGTCTGTACTTGTATGTCACTTTGCTTAGCAAAATTAATACGCAAAGGCGACTCTTGCAGCAATTGCCAAGTACCCATAGGTGTACCCTGAAATTGCAGCTGCTGAATACTGCCTTGCCAATATTGCTCCTTATACCAGCCTCCTTTAGCGACAAGCTCTAACTTACCTTGCATAGTACTTATTTTCGCCTGCAAAAAATGCTCCATAATATCGCCATGATGATGCAACTCAAGCTTATCAATCAGCTGACCAAACAACACTACCTGTTGTGCTTTAATATCCAGATCCAATTTACCAGAACCTAATGCAGAAAAAGCCAGCTGCCCTTGTAACGCTCCGACCTTATACTCCTGATATTGCAAACCATGTGATTCAATATTGACCTTTAATTCAGGCAGCCGTAATACATCGTGTATTACCCCGTCAACAGAAATAGCACCTAGCAAATCAGCACTTAACTCATGCAAGTCCATTGCATGCAAGGCAAACTGTAATTGCCTATCATCTCCAAAGGCTCCATGGGCATTGAGCATATTATGACCAATACTCGCCTGCAAAAAATTCAACTCCACTTGCTCTTTGTGATAATGCAACTTAGCTTGGGCATTCAGCTCTTTACCCATAACATGCCCGCGCACAGCTTTAAAATCTACGGCAATATCAGGGTTATTAAAAAACTCACCAAGCAACTGAGCGTCCAGGCTCAATTCCCCCTGAGACCCAGGAAATATTTGCTGCAACTGAATTTTGTTAACCTCTATTTGTAAACGAGAGACAAGTTCGTCCGTCCAGCTAACAACCCCTGTACTTTCAATATTCCCGCCAAAAACCTGCATATTTAAAATATGCACTGCTAGCTGCTTGCTATTGCCCTCAGCCTCTAAATGCAATTGTGCTTTATTAACTAAACCTTCAACAAAAATCTTGCTATCTACCAACAAGGAATATTGATCGACTGTACCCTGCAATGTTAAACGCGCTTGCTCACTGGCATATTGCTTAACACCCTGTGGCGGCCACCGCAACTCATCCCAAATAAGCTGCAATTTAAATTGTGGTTCAACATCAGAAAGTGCTACCCAGCCTTGTGCTTGTATACTATTTGGTGTACGCAAATCAGCATCTAGATAAACCTTATCTTGATCTCCACTCAGGCTAACATGCAAATTAAGCACCCCAAGCTCAGGCACTACTGTTGTAATACTCACATCGCTAGTGAACGGGAGGTTCTCTAACAACTGTAATTCAGCATTACCTTGCAGCTGCCCTAATTCACCTTCCAAAACAACACCATCTAAACGTAATTGCACAGCCTGATATAACAAACTTAAACTGATTTTATCTAACTGATAACTGGCCTCAGCATGCTTTACTGTTAACTTTTGCACAAGAAAATCTTGAATAATCAAAGCAACTGGCATCACAAAATCTATTGACTTAGTTGGCGGAGCCTCCTCATTAGCGGGATGCACTACCAGCTCCACACCCTCTATATGCAAATAATCAAATAAGACTTTTCCTTGCAACAAAGCAGCTAGGCTATATTGATAAGCCACCGACTCAATGCGCAATTCAACTTGTTCCGAACTATATTTT
>CAZXJK010000145.1:0-1392 GCA_964640895.1 uncultured Methylomonas sp. | reverse complement strand
AGCAAACCATCAATCTTTTTGATTTCTAATTCAGGAATATTTTTGATTAACTGTGGTAGTAACCACTGGTTAATTTTTGAGCTATAAATTAGTAAACTGAATACCAGAAAAGTTAACAATACTACCGTTAAAACCAAACGCAATATAACTCGATACCAGCACATCATAAAGGCAGGCCAAAACAAAGACATACAACCACTCGACTAGCAAATATTATCAACATATCGCTCGCCTCCTACCCAATAAAACCCAAGTGCTTAATCTGCCTGACCTTTGAATTCTTCACTCTTTCTATCGCCACCATGAGATGCCAATTTAGTTGCTCGTGAAATCAACTTACTTATTTTACGATGAAATACCTCCCCACCATAAACTTCACCGCGCATCGTAGCTTCCGTTATTTGCGCTTGTTGCGTTTCAATATCAAGATCAGTCAATATTTTCTGATAGTCATCACAACGCTGCTGCACACTGCGCCCTAGTCTTTTATACATCTTATGCTCTGTCAGCAAACGATCTGCCACACCTAAAGCATTATGCTGATAACTCGACCACTTATAGTCAGCTAGATCATCAACCACATTTGCTTTAATCGGGTTCATTTCGATATATTTATAAAGTGTAAACAGATACTGCTCGCTATCAACCAGACATGACTTAAAGCGCCCTTCCCAGATCGTACCAGTTCGCTGGTGCTTGGCATTGAAATACCTGACATAACGATTTGCCATAGCCTGCATAAACACCGCCAACTGCTCTTTCGTCTTTGGAGTGATCAATAGGTGCAAGTGATTGCTCATAATGACATAGGCATGCAGAGCACAGCCTGATTTTAATAAAGATAATTTAATATTACCTTTGATCCGTAACATATCCTCCTCAGATTCAAAGATATCTTGCTTGTTGTTGCCCCTATGCATGATATGCAAGGGCTGATTGGGAACTACTATTCTGGGTAATCTTGCCATGGGATTAACGATACATCAAAAAAGGGTAAATATCAAATTAGCTGACCCCTTGATTTTTTTAAAACTCGTGCTCTGCCACTATGAATGCGGAAGACTTTGAATGGTCGATAAAATTACCTTCAGGTGAGCTCATTCCTTGCGAGACATATTAAGGTGTCGTGTTAAACATACATTACGAATTTGATTATTTGTCTATTTTCTCTTTTTCTATATTAAGGGCGGCCAACAAGTTACTACCCTGACCTAGTTATATTGCGCCTAAGGAACGTGCACGGAATAACATCCTGAAGTGATAGCGCAGGATTTTTGTATCAGCAGGGATGACCTCATGAGGCGCATAGTTATTCTACGCAACGAATGAGATCACCCCTGCCGCTAAATGTCAACCAACCTGTCGCATTTTCGTGGTATTAAACTTGCTATG
>CAZXJK010000144.1:0-7311 GCA_964640895.1 uncultured Methylomonas sp. | reverse complement strand
ACAAACAAAAAGCCTGCCTAAATATTGGATGCTTATTTATTTCCAAGTGCCTTAGGTTATTTTCATAAAAAGGTAGACCCTGCATTTAGAGAAGCTGTATTAACTGCCTTAGACGAACTTGATACTCACCCGAGGGGCCAACAATTACTAGCACTATTTCAAGCAGAAAAAACTAAGCGCTCTAGCCTGGTTGATTTACAGACTACTCAATAATTACTCATTAAATATCAGTTGCTTACTAAGGTTCAGCCATAATTATAATATATTTGATAAGGTTCTCCTCTCAAACCTAACAGCAAGTCAAAGTATCATTAACGAACAACTGAATTCGAGCTAATGGATTAAATATGCCACAATATCAGTATGCTTCTTTATCAACCCCTCAAGGATCAAATTATGTCACTTGCGATTGCTTATAGTCGGGGCCGCTCAGGAATCAATGCGCCTTTGGTCACGGTCGAAGTGCATATATCCAACGGTTTACCCGCTTTAAATTTGGTTGGCTTACCTGAGACCGCCGTTAAGGAAAGTAAAGACCGAGTGCGTGGGGCGATTATTAATTCGCACTTTGAATTCCCCATGCAACGTATCACCATCAACTTGGCACCTGCTGATGTACCTAAGGAGGGTGGTCGCTTTGATTTACCCATTGCCTTAGGCATATTAGCCGCTTCAGGCCAAATCCCTAAAAATGAACTGGCTAAATATGAATGTGTGGGTGAACTGTCGCTGGGGGGTGAATTACGTAGTGTTAATGGTGTATTACCCGTTGCATTGCAAGCCCGTGAAGCACAGCGCGCACTCTTTTTACCCCTTGAAAATACAGCGGAAGCAAGCTTAGTGCAAAATGCCGAGCTTTTTCCTGCGCAACATTTATTAGAAATTTGTGCACACCTGAATGGCCAACAACGCTTGCCTATGGAAAGTTATCATGCAAACAAGGCAATAGATAAGCAAGCTGAATTAGACTTAGCGGATGTACAAGGACAGTTCCACGTGAAACGTGCTTTTGAAATTGCGGCAACTGGCTTGCATAATCTTATTATGTTGGGACCTCCTGGTACTGGAAAATCAATGCTGGCCGCACGCTTATCTAGCATTTTACCGCCGCTGACTGAAGCACAGGCTTTAGAAAGTGCCGCCATTATTTCGATTAGTGATAGCCATTTTATTGCAACTAACTGGTTAAAGCCGCCATACCGTGCGCCACATCATACTGCATCAGCTCCCGCACTCGTTGGCGGTGGTAGTAATCCTAAACCAGGTGAAATTTCTTTGGCTCATAACGGGCTACTTTTTCTTGATGAACTACCCGAATTCGATCGTAAAGTACTGGAAGTGCTGCGCGAACCCTTAGAAACGGGGCATATCACTATTTCTCGCGCCACACGGCAAGCAGACTTTCCAGCTCGCTTTCAATTAATTGCAGCGATGAATCCTTGCCCTTGTGGCTACCTTGGTGACCCATCAGGGCGTTGTCATTGCACGGCCGAACAGGTATCACGCTATCGCGGCAAAATTTCCGGGCCATTATTAGACCGTATCGACATGCACTTGGAAGTACCCCGGGTATCCCATGAAGTATTACGCAAAGGTTCGCCTGAGGGACAAGAAAGTAGTGCCATAATACGTGAACGTGTCATCCAAGCTCGTGCATTAGCAGTAGCGCGCTCCGGTAAAGCTAATAGCAGTTTAACCGCCGCCGAAATTAAACATATTTGTCCTTTATCAGAGCAAGGCCATCAATTATTAGAACAAGCCATGAACAGTTTTGGTTTATCGCATCGTGCCTACCACCGTATCTTAAAATTAGCGCGTACTATTGCTGATTTAGCTGGTTCAGATACTATTGAAATCCCACACTTAAGTGAAGCCATTGGTTACCGTAAGCTTGATCGTAGCAACAAATAAGCCAGTTTAATGAATAAGCATTTCCAAAATATCACCCTCAAAGCCACTGGTGCCAATAAACTATTGCACATAGAAACCATTCAAAGTCTCTGGAGTGGTTATGGTGCAATTGAGCGCTATGGCCTGCAGGGCTGTTCTCGCAACAGCGTCATCATTAAACACATACGTTTGCCACAGCAAAACCAACACCCGCGTGGCTGGAATACCGATTTATCACATCAACGTAAAATCAAATCTTATCAGGTAGAAATGGCGTGGTATCAATATTGGAGCAAGCTTTGTCATGACGCTTGCCGAGTACCACACTGTTTAGCCACCGAATCTAGACAAGATGAAATGTTTATACTATTGGAAGATCTTAATAGCTCTGGCTTTCCCTTGCGTAAAACACAGGTATCTAATAATGAATTACAAGCCTGCCTTGCTTGGTTAGCTAATTTTCATGCTATTTTTATGGATAAGCAGCCTAATAAATTATGGCAAGAGGGTAGCTATTGGCACTTGGCAACTCGTCCTGATGAGTTACAAGCCTTAACCGATATCCCTCTTAAACAAGCAGCCGCAGCGATTGACCTTCAGTTACGCGAAAGTTCATTTCAAACCATTATTCATGGCGATGCCAAATTAGCTAATTTTTGCTTCGCTGCAGATGGTAAAAGCGTGGCAGCCGTTGATTTTCAATATGTCGGTGGAGGGTGCGGTATGAAAGATGTCGCTTATTTTATGGGTAGCTGCCTTGATGAACATCAATGTCAGCAACAAGAAGCCGAACTATTAGAATACTACTTTCATGTGTTAAAAAAGGCACTAGCCGTACACAACAAAACAATTGACTCAAGTGCCGTCGAGCAAAATTGGCGTAATTTATACCCTGTTGCTTGGACTGATTTTCATCGCTTTCTCAAAGGCTGGAGTCCAGGGCACTGGAAAATCAATAGCTACAGCGAACGTTTAGCACATGAGGTTATTGCCCAACTGGCCAAAATAAATTAAGGAAAGTAAGCTCATGCAACTTAATAATAATGACTTATATTTACTCAGCCAATGCGCTATATCCGCAGCCTTACAGGCAGGGCAAATTATTAACAACTATGCGCACGATAAATTAACAGTCAATACTAAGCGAGGTGGCACCAGTTTAGCTTCACAAGTAGTTACCGAAGTAGACCTATTAAGCCAAGCCAGCATTTTACAAAATCTGCAAGCTAGCTGTGCAATCTATGATTTGGCCTTACTAACGGAAGAAAGCCCAGATGATTTACAACGCTTGGAAAAAGACTATTTTTGGTGCATAGATCCTTTAGATGGCACTTTACCGTTTATTGAACAAACTTCAGGCTATTCGGTATCAATTGCATTAGTCTCAAAAAATGGAACGTCTTATATTGGTGTTATTTATGACCCAGTGAAGCAAACACTTTATCAAGCAATTAAAGGGCATGGTGCATTGCGTAATGGCAAATTATGGCAAGATTTCCCTATTACCAAGCCACAACCACTCTTCTTTATTTCTGACCGTAGTTTTACCAAACACCCGCAATATCATGCAGTGCAAATGCAACTCGCCAATATTGCCAAGCAATCAGGCTATACAGGTGTGCAAAATATTCAGCAAGGTGGGGCGGCAATGAATGCTTGTTGGGTATTAGAAAATGCAGTAGCTTGCTATTTCAAATTTCCAAATCAACAAGCAAGTGGAGGTTGTTTATGGGACTTTGCTGCATCCGCGTGTTTGTTTAATGAGGTTAATGCAGTGGTCAGTGATATACACGGGCAAGCTCTAGATTTAAATCGCTCAGATTCAACTTATATGAACCATCATGGCGTGTTATATGCAACAGACTCGCTTTTGGCGAAGCAAATTAAAGACTTGTTTATAAAATTGAATCCAGCATAATTGAGAGTTATGAAACAAATAATGACTCTGCTCTTGGGGGGCGTATTATCTTTAGCACCCTTATTGGTTAGCGCAGATACACTGCAGCTTGCTGTGCAACATATTGAATCAGAATGGGCGCGTATTCATTATCGCTCAGCAACTGAGCAGCGCGCTGTTGAATTTCAGCGTTTATTGCATTCGATACACACTTTAAAGCAAAAATACCCCAAGCAAGCCGAATTAATTATTCAACAAGCAATTATTGTCGCCAGTAACGCCGAGCATGTAAATCCATTCAGTGCTTTAGCGGCAATATATGAAGCGCGCGAATTGCTATTACAGGCAATAGAGCTTAACCCGAATGCATCAGATGGTGCTGCTTTTTTGGTGTTAGGCTCATTATATTATCTGGTGCCAGGCTGGCCTATTGCTTATGGGGATGATGATAAAGCGCAACAGTTGCTTACTAGAGCCTTAAGCATTAATCCTAATACTATTGATGCTAACTTTTTTTATGCTGACTTTTTACGTTCTCAAGGCAAGCCTCAAGAGGCCATTAGCTATTATAAACGCGCATTAATTATTCCCGTTAGAGTGACCCAAGTATTTGCAGATACGCAATTACAGGCGCAAGCTACTCAAGCAATGCAGGCTATTGCACAAGGCTTATCAATTGATAACAAACTAAGCTTAGGCATCTGGAAATAAATAATCATCCATCTTTACTGGTTTTTTTGTCCGTCATCAGTACTGTAGCAATAGTTACGTAGCCTGCTATGCGCCTATTGCTACAGCACTAATGACAAACAAAAATCCTGCCTAAATATTGGATGCTTATTTATTTCCAAGTGCCTTATCGTTAGCAGTAAGGTAGCGCCTACCACTTTTAGTAGCTGTTAGAGAGTGATGCACGCTTGGCAAAAATTATAATTAAATAGCTTTCCACTTTCACCACACAACGAATTAAGGGATAATTACGCGTAATTTAATACTCTTTTTATCTCTGGACACGCATGAAACAAAAGTTAGAATCCCTCGTATTACACGCTGTAGACGCATTAAAAGCAGACGGTGTATTGGATCGCGAACTACAACCAAAAATAACGATTGAGCGTGCCCGTGATCAACAACATGGTGATTTTGCCACTAATATTGCCCTGATGTTGGCTAAGCCTGCCAAAATGAACCCACGGCAACTGGCAGAAAAAATTGTCACGGTATTACCAAGTGATGCGGCTGTCACTAAAATAGAAATTGCAGGGCCAGGCTTTATTAACTTTTTTATCGACCCTAATGCACAATACCAAGTGATTACCCAAATACATGAGTTAGGTAATAAGTTTGGTTTAAGTCATGTAGGAGCGGGTAAAAAAGTACAAGTTGAGTTTGTTTCTGCTAATCCGACTGGGCCGCTACATGTAGGTCATGGCCGTGGTGCCGCTTATGGCTCAGCGGTTGCTGATTTATTGGCAGCTGTGGGTTTTGATGTACAGCGTGAATATTATGTTAATGATGCTGGCCGACAAATGGATATATTGGCCACCAGTGTATGGTTACGTTACTTGGAAGAGTGTGGCGAGTTATTGAGCTTTCCTAGCAATGGTTATCGTGGTGATTATATCCATGAGATTGCTGCGGATTTACGCCGTGAAGTCGACAATGAATATCGGCACCCAATAGAGCTGGTGTTTGAAGAGATTCCTGCGGATGAACCGCAAGGTGGTGATAAAGAAAAGCATATTGATGGCTTGATTGCACGCGCGAAAACTTTATTAGGTGATAAACAATATCGCGCTATTTTTCAAGCAGGCTTAAAGGGTATTTTGGCTGATATTCGTGAAGACTTAAGCGAATTTGGTATCGACTATCAAGAGTGGTTTTCAGAACGACAGTTAATGGAAGATGGCTCGATTGATGAAGCCTTAAAGCGTTTAGATGCCTCAGGTTACTTATACGAAAAAGAAGGTGCCACTTGGTTTGCTTCTAGCCGACTGGGCGATGAAAAAGATCGTGTAGTGGTACGTGATAATGGCCAGAGTACTTATTTTGCTTCTGATATTGCTTATCATATGAATAAGCTAGATCGTGGTTTTGATCAGATTATTAATATCTGGGGAGCGGATCATCATGGCTATATCCCACGTGTTAGAGCGGCAATGCAGGCTTTAGGTGCTGATACTGACAAATTAACCGTGCAATTAGTGCAGTTTGCAGTGCTATATCGCGGTGGTGAGCAAGTAAAAATGTCGACGCGATCAGGCTCTTTTGTGACCTTGCGTCAATTACGTAATGAAGTGGGTCAAGATGCCGCGCGTTTTTTCTATGTGATGCGTAAGTCTGAGCAACATATGGATTTTGATTTAAAATTAGCCACTTCGAAAACCAATGAGAACCCAGTTTTTTATGTGCAATATGCACATGCGCGGGTTTGTAGCGTATTAAAACAATTAGAAGATAAAAATCTACAACGTGATATTCCACTGGGTGAGCAAAATTTGGCCAAGCTAGCGGAGCCACAAGAAATTAATTTAGTCACGACTTTAACACGCTACCCAGAAGTGTTAGAACGAGCAGCTTTGCAATATGAGCCGCATTTGTTAGTTAATTATTTACGTGAATTAGCGGCTGATTTTCATACTTATTATAATGCGCATCAATTTATTGTTGAGGATGCTGCTGTACGTAATGCCCGCTTAAATTTAATTGGTGCCGTCAAGCAAGTATTAGCGAATGGCTTGAGCTTGTTGAGGATTAACACGCCGGAAGCAATGTAATGCCTCGAGATTATAAGCACAGAGCAGAGCAGGGAAGTGTAAATAAAAGAAAGCCAAGGGCACGGGCGAATGTGAGTCATAAACGCAAACCAGTGCGCTCGGCTGCGCGTAGAACAGCAAAACAAAGCTCTACAATACCTTTTTGGCGCTGGGGCTTGGTGCTTGTATTAATTGCACTGTTTGCTTATTTCTTAAATAGCTTATCATCGCCGGTGCAGCAAGAACAGCCTGTAAAAGCAGCAAATCAAAAGACTAGTGCATTAAATTTACAGCAAGAAACACCAAAAATTGTACAAAAATTCAAACCAAAACCCAAAGTAATCACTAAAAAAAGCACTAAACCAGAAGTGCAATTTGATTTTTATACCATTTTACCCAAAGCAGAATTTGTCGTACCTGATCATGAAGTGAAGACTAGAGTGCGCGAAGAGCGTGTTGGCAAAGAAAAATCAGGGGTACAGTATGCCGTTCAGGCGGGGTCGTTTCGTCGTTATAAAGATGCAGACAGTTTAAAAGCAAAATTATTGTTAATGGGTTTTTTACCAAAAATTGAAAAAGCAGAGGTAGGCTCGACTACGTGGTATCGAGTTAAGATGGGGCCATACCAGCGATTGGCCTCGGTCGATGCTATTCAGTCCCGCTTAAAAGCCAGTAAGATGGATGCAATGGTAATGGAAGTGAAGCATTAAGGGGGCTGAATTATATTTCAAAGCTTGCAGCACCTTTTGGAGGAGGATCCTGTCCCCT
>CAZXJK010000143.1:0-7428 GCA_964640895.1 uncultured Methylomonas sp. | reverse complement strand
TAGGCGATCCTACTAAGGCTAAAGAGAAGTTGGGTTGGGTGCCTGAAATTACGGTAGAAGAAATGTGTGCTGAAATGGTTCAAAATGATTTAGAGCAGGCCAAGCAGCATGCTTTACTAAAAGCGCATGGTCATGAAGTGAATATTGCGGTTGAGTAACTTTATCTTATGTATATTTAAGTCAGCATTGAAAATACAAATGATATACAATTGGGATTAATTGTATTTAAACAGGTAAGTCTGTGAATGATGTAGAATTTAATTGGAGTGACGAAAAAAATATTCTTCTAAGAAAAGAAAGAAATATTTGTTTTGAAGATGTTGTGACTGCAATTAAAAATGATAGATTACTGGATATTATAAAAAATAAAAGTAAAAATCATCAAGAACAATATTGTTTAATCATTGATATATCAAGCTCTGCTTATATTGTTCCTTTTGTACAAGAAGATAATATCTTTTTTCTAAAAACAATGTATAAAAGTCGAAAACAGACTAAAAAATATTTTAAAGGAGTTTAATATGTCCCCAAGAATTGAAACTGTCGATGAGCTAAAGATTATTAATGATGTAGAAAGTAATAAATATGAATCATTAGATAGCAATGAGTTTGAGCCTATGATGTCTATGTTAAAGACTGCTAGTGATAATACTATTGAGAAATTAACAAAAAAGAAAGCGATTAATATCCGGCTTTTAGAGAGTGATATTATAAGGCTTAAGTCTATGGCATTAAATGAAGGTATGCCTTATCAGACCTATATTTCACATATGATCCATAAATTAACAACGGGTGCTTTAAAGCCGCATTAAAGAAATTAAGCAAATAGAACTCTGGACGTTATAGAGCGGGGTTGTGGTCAAAAAATGATGCAAATCAAACGAGTTAAAGAAAAGGGGAAAAGTAAAATCCTGCACGTTTTTCTTTTAAATAAGACATGTTTCTGTGATTAGCTAATAAGTTTTAAAATCATTAATTTGATTTTATTAGGAGATGAAATGAAAAGAATTTTTGTCGCCGGCCATGGCGGTATGGTTGGTTCTGCAATTGTTCGGCAGCTAGCGCAGCAGAATAATGTCGAGTTGGTAATGGCAAGCCGAAATGAACTTGATTTGACTAATCAAAAGCAGGTGCATGATTTCTTTATGCAGCAGAAATTTGAACAGATATATTTGGCTGCTGCCAAAGTGGGTGGTATTTATGCTAATAACACTTACCCTGCGGAGTTCATTTATCAGAATCTAATGATAGAGTGCAATATTATTCATGCGGCATACCTATCTGGTGTCAATAAGCTTCTATTCCTAGGGTCATCGTGCATTTATCCTAAGTTAGCAGGGCAGCCGATGAGTGAGTCAGCTTTATTAACCAGTACGCTGGAATCTAGCAACGAGCCTTATGCGATTGCAAAAATTGCAGGGATCAAATTGTGTGAATCGTATAATCGTCAATATGGTGTTGATTATCGTTCGGTGATGCCTACTAATTTATATGGTGAAAACGATAATTTCCATCCTGACAATTCACATGTTATTCCCGCTTTAATGCGCCGCTTTCATGAAGCAAAATGTACGGGTGCGGCAGAGGTCTCCGTGTGGGGTAGTGGAAAGCCTATGCGAGAGTTTCTGCATGTTGATGATATGGCGGCGGCTTCTGTTTATGTGATGAACCTTGGTGATGCAAGCTATCAAGAAAATACACAGCCTATGTTGTCTCATATCAACGTAGGAACAGGGGTGGATTGTACAATTAAACACTTGGCTGAAACAATGGCGGAGGTTGTTGGTTATAAAGGTGAGGTTGTTTTTGATGCCACCAAACCCGATGGTACGCCGCGTAAGTTATTAGATGTATCTCGACTTAAGTCTTTAGGTTGGCAAGCGTCAACTTCTTTAAAAGACGGACTGGCAATGACGTATAATTGGTTTTTGGCTAATCAAGCTGATTTTAGACAGTAAATACCCCTAATACCTCGCCAGCTAACGAGATTATGGCTGTAGAAGATGAAAGGTATCCTCATGATTTATTAAGAAATAAGTAAATGAAAATATTAGTAACAGGTTCGGCAGGGTTTATTGGCTTTCACACGACTTTGGCATTATTAAGCCAAGGTCATGATGTTATTGGTATTGATAACCTTAATGATTATTATGATGTCGCTCTAAAGCACGGACGATTAGCTGAAATAAAAAAACACTATCAGCAAGTGAAATATCAATTTATAGAAATGGATATTGCCGATAGAAAAGCCATGGAAGATTTATTTCAACAACATCAGTTTGAGCGAGTGATTCATTTAGCCGCCCAAGCAGGCGTGCGCTATTCCATTGAGAATCCTCATGCCTATGTTGATTCTAATTTGATCGGCTTTGTAAATATACTTGAAGGCTGTCGCCAGCAACAACTAGCACATCTGATTTATGCTTCCTCCAGCTCCGTATATGGAATGAATAGAAAAGTACCTTTTTCTACCGATGACCGTGTAGATTCTCCGATTTCCTTATATGCCGCGACCAAAAAATCTAATGAACTCATGGCGCATACTTATAGCCATCTATATAATATACCCACTACGGGCTTACGTTTTTTTACCGTTTACGGCCCTTGGGGGCGCCCCGATATGGCGTATTTTTCCTTTACTGAAAAAATACTAAAAGGTGAAACGATTAATGTCTTTAATCATGGCAAAATGGAACGTGATTTCACCTATATTGATGATATAGTCGAAGGCGTTGTGCGTATTATGGACTGTATCCCGCAGCGACAAAGTAGTGAGTTTAGTAATGCACAAGCTGCTTATAAAATTTTTAATATTGGCAATAATAAGCCGATTAGCTTAGAGCGTTTTATTAGCGCCATTGAAAGCGCAACAGGTAAACATGTTATTCGTAACAATTTACCTATGCAAGCAGGTGATGTGCCTAGAACCTTTGCAGATATCAGTGAATTAATGGAGGCCGTGGATTTTAAGCCTGAGACTGAAATTGAGGAGGGGATAGATCGTTTTGTAGCGTGGTATGAAGAATTTAAACAAAATGATAAAACGAAAAAATAAACAAAAGAAGACTGAGGTGCCATTTATATGTGTAATGCTGATTTGATGTGTTTAGATAGTAAATCTAGTACAACACGCTTATTAACACAAGAAAAACCCACCATAGAAAATGGTGAAGATGATAACTTTCAGAACGTGCTTTTTTTACCTAAAGGTGAGGATAGAAATGGCGAGGGCGGACTTAGAACGCAAGGTTATTTTAAAAAAAGCTTAGAAGATAAACCCCTTATAACTGTGGTTATGGCAGTATTTAATGGAGAAGAAACATTAGAGACGGCTATAAAAAGTATAGTTGAGCAGTCATATGAAAATGTTGAGTTTATTGTTATTGATGGAGGATCTTCTGATGCTACGCTGGCTATAATTAAACAATATCAGCATGCAATTGATTATTGGGTTAGTGAGCCAGATGGTGGGATCTATGATGCCTTTAATAAGGCTGTTCGAACAGCACAAGGTGAATATTATATTGTTGTTGGCTGTGATGATGTGCTTTTTGAGAAGTCAATTGAGCATCTCGTTGATGATGTGCTGATAAAAGGAAATGTAGATTATGTGATTGCATCACTCTTTGTGGGAGAGCGTCTTAAAAAAGGTATGCGCCCTAGTAGGGCATGGTTAGGTGCCGGAGCAATGGTTAATTCGCATAGCGTGGGCATGGCGATGAGGGTCTCCGTTCATCATGTGGTTGGACTGTATTCAACAAGATATATTCTGAATTCAGATGCTTTATTCATAAAAAAAATATTTTCTGCTGATGAGCTTGTTGGTTGTTCATCTGATGTGGTGATGGGGCGGTTTTCTCTTGACGGAGCTTCTAATAATAACCTGGCTCTTGGATTATCTGATGGATTTCTAATCCAACTTGAAACAGGCGAAAATAAAGTTTTTCAAGTTTTTCTTTTCATTGCTAGGCTGCTTAAAAATATTTATCGAATATAAAGTTTGCCTACTAAACCATGGCTAGTTTTACTCGACCACTACAGTGTGAATGTCTGAATTAGGCCTGAGATATTTCCAGGCTTCAATGTTAAACTTAAGATATTATATAACGCTTATTAATAGAGCTTATGATTGTTATGAAAATTCTCCTGTTATCTCGTTATGATCGGATGGGTGCCAGTAGCCGCCTGCGTTCTTTTCAATATATTCCCCATCTTGAGTCAAGGGGGTGGGATATTGATGTTAGGCCTCTATTTTCAAATTCTTATCTGGCGGCACTTTATAGTGGGCGGTCTTTAGGGTTAATGGTGCTTAAAAGTTATCTTCAGCGCATTTTAGTTTTACTAAAAGTGAGGCGGTATGATTTAATCTGGATTGAAAAAGAGTTGTTTCCCTTTATGCCAGCCTTTGCGGAACGATTATTGAATAAATTGGGCGTGCATTATGTGGTGGATTATGACGACGCCTTATTTCACCGTTATGACACGCACCGAAGTGCATTTGTTCGTATGGTGTTGGGGGGCAAGATTGATGTTGTTATGAATAAGTCTACACAGGTGATTGTAGGTAACAAGTATTTAGCGAACAGGGCTCAATTGGCTGGAGCAAAGGAGATAGAAATCATTCCAACAGTGATAGACTTAGACCATTATATTGCTGAGTCAAAGCGATACTCGCCTAAGCTAACTATTGGCTGGATTGGATCACCATCTACAACAGGATACCTTCTGACGTTATTACCTGTTTTTTCTGCATTAAAGAAAATCTTTAATGTGCGTATATTAGCAGTAGGTGCGAATAAAAAGGCACTAGAAGATACGTGCATTGATGTGTTGCCATGGCTAGAAGAATCTGAGGTGTCTTCTTTATATCAATTCGATATTGGAATTATGCCTTTGAACAGATCTCCGTGGGAGAGGGGCAAGTGTGGCTACAAGCTAATTCAATACATGGCATGTGGCTTACCCGTTGTTGCAACGTCTATAGGTGTGAATAAGGATATTGTTGAGCAGGGTGTCAATGGATTTCTTGCACAAAATTTAGCTGATTGGGAGTTGTATTTAAGTATTTTACTTAAGGATAATGAGTTGCGCTATCAAATGGGCGTTAATGGAAAGAAAAAAGTTAAGAAAGAGTATTCTTTGCAAAGCCAAATATCGCGGCTAAATGAGTTATTGCACGGTATTATATGATTTTTGAGGAAAGTATGACTTTAGAGGCTCGAAATAATGTCGGAATATCCATAAGCTGGGGACATGAAGGCGCCGAAGCTTTAAGTTGTCAAATGTTGACTGCCTTGAAAAGCTTCCTTAGCAGTAAGATTGCGGAACTGAATGCTAATGAAACTAAATTCGGTTTAGTTTTGTGTGTGCCTGAGTTCTACCTTGCGGATTTCTCTATTAACACCTACATAGAATAGTTAAAATGAGTATAAAAAAAATATTGTTTGTAGCCAATGCCGTCTCTTACTTTGAGTCACACCGATTACCTATTGCGCTTGAGTTGCTAAAGAATGGCATTGAAGTGCATTTGATTGCACCGGAAGAGTGCCCTATTTCCTTTTTTGATTTAGGTATTATTTATCATCAAGTTGAGATGTCTAGAAAGGGGATGAATCCACTTTCCGAATTGAGGACAATTTGGGCGCTTGCTGATTTATTTAAACAGGTTAAGCCTGATATTGTTCATTTAGTAACGATTAAACCTTATTTATATGGTGGCATTGCGGCTCGTATTTCTTCTGTTCCTGCGGTGGTATCTGCCGTAGCTGGCTTAGGCGTTTTATTTAGTCAGAATACGTTTAAAGCTAGATCATTAAGAACCCTCTTATTTCCCTTATATCGCTTTGCTTTTGGACATAAAAATCAGCACGTTATTTTCCAGAATTATAATGACCGTGATCTGTTAGTTAATTGGGAAGTATTAGATCCTAAAAAAGTGACGTTAATACGTGGATCAGGTGTGGCATTAACTGATTATCCATTGATGCTAGAACCAGATGGTATACCTATTATTTCCTTTGCGGCACGATTGCTGATTGATAAAGGGGTAGAGGTATTTGTGGCAGCATCTTCTATTTTAAAAGAAAGGGGTGTTGAAGCTCGATTTTGGTTAATTGGTAGTATTGATTTGGGCAATGCTAATACTATTACAGAGCTACAGTTAACGGAATGGATTGCAAATGATTTAATTGAGATATTAGGTTATCGTACTGATATTGCTAAGTTGTTTTCACAATCCAATATTGTCACATTGCCATCATTTTACGGGGAAGGGTTACCTAAAGTTTTAATTGAGGCTGCGGCGTGTGGACGAGCAGTGGTAACTACCAACCATCCCGGTTGCCGTGATGCCATAGAAGAAAATATAACAGGATTGTTAGTACCTATTAAAGATGCAATTTCATTGGCTGATGCGATAGAGTTTTTAATTAAAAACCCTGTTAGGCGAAAGGAAATGGGGATGGCTGGACGAAAGCTCGCAGATCAAGAATTTAAAATTGAACATATTGTGGCGCAGCATATTAAAATTTATAATGAATTATTAGAAAAGATAGGATGATAATGACAATTTTAGTAACTGGCGCGACAGGTTTTATTGGGCGTGCAGTAGTGGATGCGCTGATTGATAAAAATATAACAGTGGTGGCATTAGTTCGTCAGCATTCCGTAGTTCTGCCTAGTGAAGTTGAACAAATTCTCATCGATTATAAGATGCTATTATCTGAGCACTTAGATGAAAGTATAGATTACGCTATGCACGGTGCTGATGCCTTGATTCATCTTGCTGCTCGTGCACATATTATGAACGATTCTGCTGAAAATTCTTTAGCTGAGTTTCGCAAAGTTAATACTGAAGGCGCACTTGCATTGGCTCATAAAGCAGCAGAGGCAGGAATAAAACGGTTCATTTTCATTAGTTCGATTAAAGTAAATGGAGAAGATACAAACAATGGATTGAAATTCTCACCAGATGGTGCCCATGTTCCAGCGGATCCCTATGGTTTGTCTAAATACGAAGCCGAACAAGGCTTATTAAAGCTGGCTGAGGAAACAAGCATGGAGGTGGTTATTATTCGTCCACCCTTGGTTTATGGACTCGGTGTTAGGGCTAATTTTTTATCAATGATGGAATGGATTAATAAAGGAATTCCACTTCCTTTAGGTGCGGTGCGCAATCAACGCTCTTTAGTGGCATTAGATAATTTGGTCAGTTTTATTATTCACTGCATACAACAGCCCAAAGCTGCCAATGAGGTGTTTTTAATTTCTGATGGTGAAGATGTTTCAACTACTGAGTTATTGCGCAAGGTGGCAACTGCTTTTGGCAAAAAGTCACTTCTATTTCCCGTTCCAGTTAGTCTGATGACATGGGGTGCCAAGTTGTTAGGCAAGCAGGATGTCGCTAACCGATTATTTGGTTCATTACAG
>CAZXJK010000142.1:0-7472 GCA_964640895.1 uncultured Methylomonas sp. | reverse complement strand
ACTCAGCCTAAGCACCTTGCAGCATGCCACTTCTGATTTTTTGCACAGCTCGCAATGCGGGTGCTGCCCCCGCCATAGCAACGGCATCTACCAAGCAATACCATGCAGCGACACCACTAGGCGGATTACCTTGAGTAAACCCTGATGCTGGATCTACTTCTGCCCAAGCCCAAGTCCCCGCTCCAGTGCCAATCAATTCCAGCCAACTAGTAATAAAAAAAGCCCCAAGGTAAACCATAGGCGACTTCCCTTTAAATAAATAGATCAAGTAAACCACAAATAAGATTGCGCCAATTTGATCACTACGTTCTGCAAACGAACTCAGCCCCCAAGCTGACCACAAGCCACATAACACGACAGTAAAAGCAGCAATCGCTCTAGCATGACGTAAAAAGAAGCCTGACCTTGCTAAAATAACAGCGGTTAAATAAACCATGCCATGTCCTGCAGGAACATAAGGCGGCACCGTACCAAAACGATAAATATAGCCTTGCATATAAGGCGAAGCAAAATATTCACCTACCGTTGCAAATGACAGTGCCACTAAAACTTGCATACGAATAATGGCAGACTCTCTGGATAATAAACCGACTAAAAATAGCCAGCCAAAAAAAGCCAATGCCCATTGCATTTCCCTACTACCGCTACCATCTATGGTTAAGCAAATAGCCGTACAAGTAAAAGTGAAAGCAACGATATAATAATCTGTTTTATTGTCGGCGTAGGCTACACCTGTTTTAGGGAAATACCGTAACATCTTAAATTAAACTCCAGTTATCGTTAAATTATTTAATAGTTCCACCGCTTTATTAAATATTGTTCATTAAAATCACAATTTTAATTTATTTTTTCTATTTTATCACAGCGTTTATCAATGCAGTTATACAAACCAATAAGCAACAAACAAATAACGCACTAACTTACCTATGCAAATCAAAATAGTTGCTGACCACAATGGCAACTTCAACCAACCACCCGCAAAACATAAGCCATCACCTACTATAGGCAACCAAGAAAATAATAAACTCCATTGCCCCCAATGTCTAACCCACGCTAAGGCTTTTTGTTTTTTCTTATCTAAGACATGCTCAGCAGGAAATTTTTTAGCGGCTAATGCCCCCAGCCACCAAGTTGTTAATGCACCTAGAGTATTACCTACCGTGGCCACAGCAACCAGCAACATAACTGCATGTAACTGTTCTGATACCATATAGGCCAGAACAGCTTCTGAGCCTCCTGGTGCAATGGTCGAAGAGATAAAGGCACTTGCAAATAGACCCCAAAGTTCTAACATTTTCTAACCTTTAACTTATAAACACAAAAAAGCCCCTAATGATCTAATATCAATAGGGGCTTCAAATTAGCTGAACTTTCTAAAATATTTTAGAACTTGCCAGCTACTGTTACTAACTTGGATATAAGTACACTACTTTTTAACCAAACCAATAACCCAACTCATTAACTTAACAATTAAATCAACACCGCCTTTAATGAGTGCTATGCAATAAGCAAAAACCTCACCTACCGACATGCATTTAAACTTACGTGCCAATAAAGGTGCTAGTATCAAACCAATTGCCAAGCCAACAACAGTAATACCTGAAAAGAATGAGTTATTACCAATAACTTTATCTTTTATATCAGTAATTTCTCCCACTACCGTATCAGCTAATGACGCAACAGGTTTACTATCCGAATAGTCATCTTGGATAACATAGGCTGTCACCCCTGGGATACTCGGTAAATCACCATCACCTTTACCAATTTTCAGCTGGCCTTTCATTCCTTTTTCCATGTGCTGCGCAATATCACAATGCACTAAATAGGTTTTATCACCTGGTGGAAAAATTAAAGTACCAGAGACTTTACCCGGTCCAGTTACTTCTAAATGGAACATGCCTTTTGGATAAAGGTACCTAGGTAAGCCATGCATCATCCATTGGTGACGTACTTCATCGTCATTAATGAAATTGATCGTTAACTTAGTACATGGCTCAAATTGATACTCCTGCACATCAAAGGCAAACATAGTACCTGGAAATTTCTCCGAGTATTTATGGCCTGCATGCACAGTAATTTCTTTGGTTGCCGCAATACTGTCACAACCACCAGGCAAAATATCAGTATTCTGCCCCATGACCATGCCACCTGTGGCATCCATTAAATGACCATCCCCATGATCCATCATACGATTATGATCTTCAAACTCTTTTTCAGCAAAAGCAGGAGCCGATAAGGCTAATGATAACGCTACGATTGATAATTGTTTAATCATTATTAGTTACCTCCTTTATTTGAAGAAATAAGTGCCTTTATGCCAGCTCTATTCACGACTAATAAATAGGCAACTAACCCTAAGAACAAACCAAAAACTAGGTTTCTAAATGAATTATCTTCGAACGCTTCAATATTAGCAGAACCTGGCGTTACATCAGCAGCTGCCATTTTACTAGCTGGTGGAGCCACATAGCCGTTAGCATCTACTTCACCTAGACTATTCCAATCATCAATATTTTGCCAGACTGGTGTTTTACGCGCGTGAAACTCTTTAGTAAATAATGGTGCAATACTTTCACCGATGGTTTTAGGCAAACCCACCTCGTTTAAGTACTTTTTATAAACTAATGCACTCACATTACCACCAGGGTTCATCCCATCAGTCGTAATACCTTTTTCACGGTGATCATGAAAAATCCAGATACCTTCCCCATAGCTGTGAAAACCATCATCCGTAGTATTGATTCTTAAATCATTACGTTGAGCCGGAGCAATATCGTAAATATCACGGGTAATTTGCGCAATAGGATTATGCTCCACCCCATCATAGTGCGTAATAGTCGCTTTATGTCCATGCGTATGAACTGCTAACAATTCCCCCGAACTATTAAACATACGTAGTTTAATGTTTTTATCAGGCTCAGCAACGATAATTGATTCCCTTAAAGTATAAGGAAATGAACGACCATTCAGTGTATGGTAATCTTCAGTCGAATCGGTCATGTCATATTCACGATTCATTTTTTTAGCAATTAAGCGTGGATCATTGTACTGCTGCACAATGCTGTGCAGTTCTTTGTCCATCGCATGATAATGTAAATCATATTCACTATCATATTCTTCCAAAACCGCTTTCGAAGGATGTCTTACTTGACCGCCACCCACATTGAAAGTTTGCACCCAGTTGTTAGGACGATTTTCTTCAACAATAAACATTCCCACTAAACCCATTGCTAAATGCACATGCGTTTGTACGTGACAATGATACACAAAGGTACCAGGAGACCGAGGACGGATTTCATAAGTTTTGCTTTGCCCTGGCAACACAAACTTATCGCTGGTTTGTGGCACGCCATCATTACCTTCACCAGTACTATCTACATAAGGGTGATCTACACCATGTAAATGAATAGTATGTGGAAAATAATGAGTATTCTCTAACTGTATCCAAACGGTATCGCCCTGCTCCACACGAATAACGGGTGAAGGTGCTCTTAGTAATGGATTTGCATCGGTACCCACAAAACTACTTGTGGCCATACCTCTTGATTTAGGGGCAAATACCCACATTGCTGGTTGAATTCCAGGGGCAATATCAAAAGTGGGTACAAAACCATTAAAATCTGGCGAATGACCATTTAACTCGGCAACTTCTAATTTAATAATAATTAAATCAGGGTCACCATCACCATCCATATCATTCTTTTTAATGATAGCATCCAGTGCATAATGAGTATTCATCAATGCTTCCATTGATAAATTGTTAGTTCCTTTTACTTCTGCGGCAATCGCATAAGGATTATCAGGGCTACAACGCAGAGACTCCTGCATGCTTACGCCTTCAATTGTCTGCGCCTTACGCCATTCCGGGTTATTTTGGTTACAAATCGTCTCTACTTTTCCACGATCTACTTCAACTGTTTTAGGCAAGCCTACTACAGCTGATGCCGAAAATGGCATCAGCATGACAGCAGTACCCAATAGTATTCCTAAAGGATTTTTCTGCATTGTTTAATTGTCCTGAAATTAGAATTAACTTATTTTTTAAGGTTTGCAATAATTTCATCGACTTTATTTTTAAAGCCTGCATGAGAAAGATAAGCCACATATAATCCAGCTAATATAAATAACAAGTACATAAACATGTCATTACGCCCAAGTGATTGACCACTGCCTGCGACAAAACTCATATGCGCATCTAGGTTGTCATTATTTCTACCTTTAAGCGTAATATGGATCAAATATTTACCTGGCTCTGCAACACCATTAGGTAGCTTTAATACAACAGTACCTGACTTATGTTTTTTCGCTGCTTGAAAAAATACGCGAGTGCCTTCTGGCTCTTTAGTGACTTCAAATTCTACCGCTCTATTACGGTATCTAACATCTTGGTAATCAAAAACTAACTGAGTTAATGTACCTGTATCAGGGATATTTCCACAAAAATCTTCTGCAGGGTATGATAATGGCTGGTAAGCCGTGTAATGAATCCAATGCTCTGGTTCCAGCTCGAATTTACATTGATCGGTATCAGTACCTGCGGCTCCACCATGCGCCCAGAGTGATGCAGAAAATAGTATCGCTAACAATGCTAAAAAACTTTTTCTTATTATGCTGTGTGTCATAAATTCTTCCTCTTTTTTATTTTTTAATTTTTAAAATGTTTTTGTTGCAAAATTGACTGAACGAACATTAAAAACATCAGGAAACTCTATCATATAGTGTCTAACAAAGATAGAATAGCCATGCATTTTGCCAATAATGCAAAACCATTATATCAGAATTTTCTTATATTGCTATTGCTATCCCGCTCCGGTTTTCGTAAAATTTCGCATATTCACAATTATAATAACGCAACCTAAGGTTCAATACATGTCTCACTTAACTAACTCTCCAGAATGGTTGGCTTTAAAGGAGCACCAACAACATGTCAATCAACTACACATCAGAGACTTATTTACATCCGAACCTAACCGCTTTGCAAACTACTCCACTACCTTTGGTGATTTGTTATTCGATTACTCAAAAAATAGAATAACAGATAAAACCCTACCTTTGCTATTAGATTTAGCGAATTCGTGTCAGTTAAAAGAAAAAATTGATGCCATGTTTAGTGGCAAACGCATCAATACAACAGAAGACCGTGCAGTACTCCATACCGCATTAAGAAATCGTGACAACCACCCAGTGTTAGTGGACGGAATTGATGTGATGCCCCAAGTTAATCATGCCTTGCATAAAATGCGTGATTTTTGTGAACAAGTACACTCTGGCGCATGGAAAGGCTATTCAGGTAAACGCATTACCGATATTGTTAATATTGGTATCGGAGGCTCTGATTTGGGGCCTAAAATGATTACCAAAGCATTAACACCTTATGCAATTAAAGGCATGAATGTCCACTATGTTTCTAATATTGACCAAGCAGACTTAGTAGAGACCTTGAACAAGGTATCTCCAGAAACCACTTTATTCCTAATTGCATCTAAAACATTTAGCACCCATGAAACCATGACTAATGCACAATCTGCACGTGCATGGTTACTAGATGCTACACATGATAAATCTGCCACTGCAAAACACTTTGTTGCCTTATCAACCCATAAAACTAATGTTGCTGAATTTGGCATTGACCCAAACAATATGTTTGAGTTCTGGGATTGGGTTGGAGGCCGCTATTCACTTTGGTCATCAATTGGCTTATCAATTGCTTTGTATTTAGGCATGGATAATTTTGAGCAATTACTTGCAGGGGCTCACGAAGCGGATAAACACTTCCAAAATACACCTTTTGAACAAAATATCCCTGTTATCATGGGATTATTAGGTATTTGGTACAATAACTTCTTCGACGCAGATTCACATGCAATGCTACCTTATGATCATACTATGCAGTTTTTTGCCGACTACTTTCAACAAGGCGACATGGAAAGCAACGGGAAAAGTGTCGACTTAGAAGGCCAAGCAACTGATTACAGTACTGGCCCTATTATTTGGGGGCAACCTGGCACTAACGGCCAGCATGCTTTTTATCAACTTATCCATCAAGGAACCAAACTCATCCCTTGTGATTTCTTGGCACCAGCACAAAGTCATTATGACTTACCCGAACACCATGACATTTTAATTTCCAACTTTCTAGCTCAAACCGAAGCACTCATGAAAGGGAAAAATGCCGATGAAGTCAAGGCGGCTATTGGTGATGATGCCGACGCAAGTTTAATTGCAGCCAAAGTCTTCTCGGGCAACAGACCTACCAATTCATTTTTATTTAAGAAACTAACGCCGCATAGCTTAGGCATATTAGTTGCTTTTTATGAACATAAGATCTTTGTACAAGGCAAAATATGGAATATTAATAGCTATGACCAAATGGGGGTTGAATTAGGTAAAGTACTCGCTAGAAAAATATTACCGCAACTACAACACGATGATCCGGTAACGGCTCATGATGGCTCTACAAATGGTCTAATCAGCCATTACAAAAAAATCCGCTAAATTGAGTTTGCGACAACTTTTCTTGCACCAAAAAGGGTTGTCGCCCTTAAACATCAATCCGTTGCTCGCTAACTTTATTGTGAGCAATTTTTTACCGTTAAAAATACAATATAAGCCACCATTCACTGCCAACATACAATTACCTGTTATTTCACTTACAAAATTTAAAGTGATTTTTTTGTTAACCTGCCTCTTTGCTTCACTTAGTGGCTGTGATATGCAGACACAAACCACACCCACACCTCCTAAGCAAACAAAAAAAACCACACCTCCACAACCAGTGCCTCCCCACTACAACAATCAACTTGAGCGTATTAAAGCAACCAAAACTTTAACCGTTTTAACTCGCTATGACCCAACTACTTATTATGAATCATCAGAAGGCTTATCTGGCTTAGAATATGACTTGGTACGACTTTTTGCCAAACATTTAAATGTTGAAGTCAAATTTATCATCCCCACAACCTTTGCAGAGATTTTACAAAAAACTCAAGCTAATGAAGCTGATTTTGCCGCCGCCGGCTTAACAATTACTAAAGAACGTCAGCAACAATTTCTATTCACCCCGCCGTACCATGAAATTACCGAACAAGTTATTTATCGCACGGGGACTAAACGCCCTAAACGCCCCAAAGATCTAGTCAATGGTATTTTAGAAATAGTGAAAGATACCAGTCACGCAGAAACACTACTACTATTACAGCAAAAAAATCCACAACTACAGTGGCTAACTAATGAATTGTTAGATACTGACGAACTACTGTATTTAGTTAATGAGCGCTTAATTGATTACACGATAGCTGACTCCAATCAAATCACTCTCATCCGCCGCTTTTATCCAAAATTAAATGTTGCCTTTAATATCAGCTCTCCACGACAACTAGCTTGGGCCTTTAGAAAATCTAATGATCTAAGCTTATTCAATGAAGCTAAAGCATTTTTTACCCAAATTAAAAAAAATAAAACGCTGGAGCAGT
>CAZXJK010000141.1:0-7482 GCA_964640895.1 uncultured Methylomonas sp. | reverse complement strand
AAACAAAAATCCTACCCAATATCGGACGATTATTTATTTCCAGCTCCCTAAGTATGCTAGGAATATGATCAAAGCTGGCTAAGTTTTTTAAAAAATAACCCCATTTATCAAATTCACCAAAAAGCTTTTTAAAGCCAAAATCAGTATAACTCGATGTTCCAGTTTTTTTATCTTGATTTTTTCAACTATAGAAAACCCAAGGGCTAGAATTAATATTCATCCCTGTAAAATCAGCACATGCAGAAAGCTGTTATCCCTCTAGCGCCTTATTTTTCTGTGTTTCAAAAAAGCAATAATTAAAAACTGGAACATCGAGTATAAAGGTTAAAGTACCTTGTTTTCATAGATTTTTGTTACTAATACCCTAGAGGTATTACTACCCAACTGCTTCAGCCTCAGTATCCAGTTTTTTTCTTTTATCGCATTTCTCAACACAAACACAGTCGCCAGCGCCTGCGCCACCGCATGAGCCTTTAATCGCGTTGCGACCAAAAATAACACCGACTGCCATCACCACAATCACTAAAATCATGAATGCAAATGTTACTAAAAAATAAATCATAGTTTTACCTTGGTTAATTCTAAAAATAAAGGTGTTGCTTGCTCCACAAAACCTTGTTCTGTTTTAATAATAAAAAGTGCCGCAATTTTTTGTTGCTCAGCTTTTTGATAGCCGGCTTCAGACCCTAAGACCATTAATGCAGTCGCCCATGCATCTGCGTACATGCTGGTATCAGTTAAAACAGTCACCGATGCTAATTTATGTGTAACAGGGTAGCCTGTGCGCGGATCAATGGTATGTGAAAAACGCTGCCCATCTTGTTCAAAAAAATTACGATAATCACCTGAAGTTGCCATCGCTATATCTGTGATTGGCAAGACTCGCTGTAACTCACGCTTCGCAACATTTGGCTTTTCAATAGCAATACGCCATTTATTTCCTTGCAGGTTAACACCTTTTAGACGCAGTTCACCACCAATTTCTACTAAGTAATTACTGATACCCTGCTCTTCTAATACAGCCGCCACCTCATCTACCGCATAGCCTTTGGCTAATGCCGACAAGTCCATCGATAAACTTGCTATTTTCTTGGTAACCGTTAGCGCTTGTTCATCCAAAACAAACTGCTGATAACCACTGTTTGCCAATAACTGCCGTATTGCTTGCGCTTCAGGCGCTTGATACTGCATGGCATCAGGGCCAAAGCCCCATAAATTAACTAATGCGCCAACGGTAATATCAAAAGCACCCTCTGATAATTGGCTGATTTCCTGGGCTGCAGCTAATACCTTAAACAACTCCGTAGAAACTGCTTGTGCTTCCATACTCTGGACAGTATTTAATAAGGATAACTCTGAGTCACTAATATAGGTAGACATACCTTGATTAATGGCTGTCAACCGCAATTGAATCAGTTCCTGTAACTGTTCAGGAATAACGCCTTCGGGTAATTTTGTAGCCTTAATAGAAAAGCTGGTCCCCATAATAGGACCTGAATAATCAAAGGGGTAGCTTTTCGAAACTGTTTTTTCACAGCCTGATAACAAAAAAACGAGGATTAAGACTAAGCCTAACCCTCGTTTTGAGCATTCTTTTTGCATATTATTTTTTCATATAAAGCACGGGGTGAGCAATGCCCACCCCATAACCTTTATTTAACCACCGATTTTATTTATCCACCGAAGTCATCCAACATGATGTTTTCAGGCTCTACGCCATTTTCAATCAACATGTTAATAACAGATGAGTTCATCATGGGAGGTCCACACATGTAGAATTCACAATCTTCCGGTGCCGGATGGTTTTTAATGAACTCTTCCAACAAAATATTATGAATAAAACCTGTGTAGCCTTCCCAATTATCTTCTGGTAGTGGGTCAGATAAACCAACATGCCACTCAAAGTTATCATTTTCTTTGGCCAACATATCGAAATCTTCTACATAGAACATTTCACGTTTACTACGCGCACCATACCAGAAAGTAATCTTACGATTAGTTTTCAAAGTACGTAACTGATTGAACAAATGCGAACGCATTGGTGCCATACCCGCGCCACCACCAACAAAGACCATTTCTGCATCAGTCTTTTTCGCATAAAACTCACCATAAGGCCCTGATATAATACACTTATCGCCAGGCTTTAAATCAAAGATATACGATGACATAATGCCTGGTGGTACTGAATCAGGAGCACCAGGAGGAGGCGTTGCAATCCGTACGTTCAACATGATTTCTTTTTCTTCAGGATAAGAAGCCATTGAATAAGCACGTAATGTATCTTCTTTTACATCGGAAACATAACGCCATAAGTCGTATTTGTCCCAATCATCACGAAACTTTTTTTCAATATCAAAGTCAGAATATTTAGCAATATGTGGAGGACATTCAATTTGAATGTAACCACCTGCCTCATACTTGATTTCTTCACCGTCAGGTAAAACCAATACTAACTCTTTAATGAATGTTGCAACATTGTTGTTTGATTTAACCGTACATTCCCATTTTTTCACACCGAAGACACTGTCTTCGACCTCAATGTTCATATCGTGTTTAATCGCAACCTGACAAGCTAAACGCTCACCTTCTGCTGCTTCACGTTTAGTAATATGCCCTAATTCAGTGGGTAGAATTTCACCACCACCTGAATGGATTTTTACTTTACATTGTGCACAAGTACCACCACCACCACAGGCTGAAGGTACAAATAAGCCGCTATCGGCTAATGCAGTTAATAACTTGCCGCCCACTGGTACATGTATCTTTTTCTCATCATTGATAAGAATTTCAACATCTCCAGAGGCAACTAATTTACTCTTTGCCCCGATGATGATAAACACCAGTGCAATCACGATAACCGTGAAAATAATAATCCCTAATGCAATCTCTAGCATTATGATACCTTCTTAAAGTTGGATTCCGGAGAAAGCCATGAAGCCAAGTGACATCAGACCCGCGCTAATAAATGTAATTCCAAGACCTTCTAGACCTTTTGGAATATCGCTGTATTTTAGTTTTTCACGAACACCTGCCATCACCGTGATAGCCAGCAACCAACCAAAACCACTACCTACCCCATAAACAACACTTTGTGTAAAGTCGTAGTCACGCTCAATCATGAACAAACTACCACCCAAAATTGCACAGTTTACGGTGATTAATGGCAAAAATACGCCCAACGCATGATACAAAGCAGGAAAAAATTTATCTAAAACCATTTCCAAGATTTGTACCAACGCTGCAATCATACCAATACAGCTTAATAACGCTAAGAAGCTAAGATCAACACCTGTGATGCCCATCCATACTAATGCATCTTCTTTAAGTAATGTGTGATAGATAAGGTTATTAACAGGAACAGTAATAACCTGTACAACCATTACTGCAATACCTAAGCCTATTGCTGTCGAAATTTTCTTCGACACCGCTAGGAAGGTACACATCCCTAAAAAGAATGCTAATGCTAAATTCTCAATGAAAACCGCTTTTATAAATAAACTAATATATGCTTCCATTAGTGATGTCCTCCTTCACCATGAGAAATATCCATAATTTTAAAATCAGCTGCTTCATTTTGATCAGGCTTCCATTGACGGAATACCCAAATAATCACGCCAATAATAAAGAAAGCACTCGGTGGTAATAGCATCATGCCATTAGGCTCGTACCAACCACCATTTTTGACTAATGGAAAGATATCTATGCCCAGTAATGTACCAGAACCAAAAAGCTCTCTAAAAAAGGCAACAATCACCAAAATCAAACTATAACCTAAACCGTTACCGATACCATCAATAAAACTCGCCATCGGCGGGTTCTTCATGGCATAAGCTTCAGCACGCCCCATTACAATACAGTTAGTGATAATCAAGCCTACAAAAACCGATAATTGCTTACTAATATCATAAACAAACGCTTTTAAGACTTGATCCACTACGATAACCAATGAAGCAATAATCGTCATTTGCACAATGATACGAATGCTACTTGGAATATGATTACGAATAGAGCTAATGGCAGCACTAGAACAGGCTGTTACCGCTGTTAAGGCAACTGCCATAATCAGTGAAGTCGACATTTGCGACGTAACCGCCAGTGCCGAACAGATACCCAATACTTGTAAAGTAATCGGGTTATTATTGACCAACGGATCGGTCAGTACTTTTTTTGTATCAGTCATAAGTAACTCCTAATCCTTCGTTCTTACTTTATCTAAATAAGCCGCAAAACCTTCTTGGCTCATCCAGAATTTAACAAGATTGGTAACACCTACACTAGTCAGTGTAGCACCCGCCAAACCATCAACCTGAAATTCTGAACCCGGTTTTGATGTATCCACTAAGCCTTTAATTAAGCCTAAAGATACCGCACCTGATTCATCATAAACTTTTTTACCTGCCCAAAGAGCACGCCACTTAGGGTTAACTACTTCAGCTCCTAAGCCTGGTGTTTCACCTTGGTCGTAAAAGTTAATGCTTTGTACCGTTTGACCATCTGCATCGACAGCAAGAAAACCATACATAGTTGACCATAAACCATAGCCATGCATAGGCAAGATGATTGACTTGATCGTATCGCCTTCTTTCACTAAATAAACTTTAGCAATTTTAGCGCGAATTTTAATGCTGGCAATATCTTGGCCTCTCGTTAAAACAACATTTTGTGCCGGATCTTTAGCCGCTTTACGTTGATCGTAAGCTGCTACATCACCCTCAACATATTCACCTGTTGCCACATCAACTAATTTTGCTTCAATTTGCTCAGCAAAAGCAGCATTAATATCAGTGTCATCCTGTAACAAGCCTGCGACATCAAGAATGTTTTTCTTCATGTCCAAGGCTTTATTTTCAATTTGCAAAGGTCTTAAAGCAACCGCCGCCATTGAAACTAAAATCGCACACACAAAACACAATGCAAATGCAACTGCAACTGTTTTTTCTAGGCTATCATTGCTTAAGGCAAGAACTTTATCTCGGTACTTGGCAAATTTTTGGTAATGCTCGCACTTTTCCAATTTTTCGCAAAGTGGGCCCAAGTATTTACAACTCTTTTTTTCATTAGGCATTGCGCTTCATCCTTCTCTTAATATTTGCCTGAACGACAAAATAATCAATAACAGGTGCAAACATATTAGCGAATAAGATTGATAACATCATACCTTCAGGGAAAGCAGGATTCACAACACGCACTAATACCACCATGACTCCAATCAAGGCACCAAATATCCAACGCCCTGTATTAGTCATTGCCGCTGACACAGGGTCAGTCGCCATATACACCATACCAAAAGCAAAACCACCTAAGGTTAAATGCCAGTAAAAAGGCATAGCAAACATTGGATTAGTATCACTACCAATAATGTTAAATAATAAAGAAGTGGCTACCATACCGCCGAAAACACCCGCCATGATACGGTACGATGCAATACGCGTGTACAACAAAAATGCTGCACCAATCATAATCGCCAACGTAGAGGTTTCACCAATAGAGCCAGGTATAAAGCCCATAAAGCTTTGGAACCAACCATAACCCGCCGCATTAACGGCATCAATTCCACCTTGTGCAGCTAAACCTAAAGGCGTTGCCATGGTATAACCATCAACACCAACCCAAGCACTATCACCTGAAATGGCAGCAGGATATGCAAAGAATAGAAATGCACGACCCGTTAATGCAGGATTAAGAAAGTTTTTACCTGTACCACCAAAAACCTCTTTACCAATCACGATACCGAATGAAATACCTAAAGCAACCTGCCATAAAGGAATGTCAGGTGGTAAAATCAAGGTATATAGCATAGAAGAAACTAAGAAACCTTCGTTTACTTCGTGACCACGAACTGTTGCGAATAAAACTTCCCAAATACCACCCACTGCAAGCGTGACCAAGTAAATAGGCAAGAAAAATAACGCGCCATGTACAAAATTAGAAAGAGGGTTCATTGAGTTATAACCAAACAATGACATAGGGATACTACGCCAGCTGGTTGTTTCACTCAATCCCATTGCTTCTATAGCCAAATTAGCTTGATAACCTGAGTTATACATCGCCATCATGATACAGAAAAAAGTCGCGATAACCACGAAAGTCATGGTACGTTTCAGGTCATTACCATCACGCACATGGGTGGTACCACGCGTCACATCTGCGGGTGTGTAGATAAAAGTATCGACCATCTCATAGAGACCGTAATACCTTTCTAACTTACCGCCTTTAACAAAGATAGGCTCAATACTATCTAAAAAAGATCTAGCATTCATTAGCCTTCCTTCTCGATTTTAGTTAAATTTGCTCGTAATACTGGCGCAAAATCATGCTTGCCAGGATCTACGAATGTAAATAAAGACATATCTTCTTCATCTAACTCCAAACAACCTAATAATTGTGCTTGATCGGTATCGCCAACTACCATCGCTTTTAACAAAGGCGTTGCTAGAATATCTAACGGCATTACTGATTCAAACACACCAACAGGGACAATCGCTCTATTCGAACCATTTTTATCTGTTGATAAAGGAAATAAACGTCCTGAAGCACGATCTTTACTAGAAGTATAAACATTCATTGCTGAATATTTATTCTTACCAGCAACCATCCAACCAAATAACTCACGTTCACGACCTTCACGCAGCACAGATACTTGATTGCTATACAAACCTAAAAAGGCCGCCCAATCAGCTGCTTCACGCCCGTATAAAACTGAACCAGAAATAACGCGATTTTCGTCATCATTTAACTGACCTGCTACTAATTCATCAGTATTAGCACCTAAACGAGTACGAATTAAACGTGGTTCGTTTACCGCAGGGCCTGCTAACGCAACAACACGCTCAACATTTAATTTACCTGTGGTAAACAAAGCGCCAATAGCAATAACGGCTTGGTAATCCAAATGCCAAACTATTTTATCAACGCCAACAGGATCCAGTAAATGTATATGTGTACTTGGCAAGCCTGCAGGGTGCGCACCAGAAAACTCTGCTACGGTCACTGCTGCATCGCCAATCGCTATATCAGCCCCTGTTGCTTTACAAAGATAAGTTTTACCACCAGTTAATTTAGTAATCGCAACTAAACCGTTAGTAAAATCATCACTACGTTCGCTAATAATAACAGCAGGATCAGCAGCCAATGGGCGCGTATCAATTGCCGTCACAAATATTGAGCTTGGTGTACTACCAATAATTGGCGTTTTGCCATAAGGACGCGTTCTAAAGGCAGTCCATAAACCAGAAGCAACCAAATTCTCAGTTACTTGTTCAGCCGTTAACTTTACTAACTCTCTGGCAGGGTAGGCTTGAAATGATTCTTGTTGCTTACCTTTTAATTCGATCACAACGGATTGTAATACCCGTTTTTCTCCACGATGGATAGCGGTAACGGTTCCTGCACCAGGTGCCGTAAAAATAACGCCAGGATTCTTTTTGTCTTCAAAAAGAGCCTGCCCTAATTTTACTTTATCACCCTCAGCAACCAGCATTT
>CAZXJK010000140.1:0-7494 GCA_964640895.1 uncultured Methylomonas sp. | reverse complement strand
CCATTCCCAAAAAAGTAGCGATATAACATGCGTCCATCAATATTGCTATTGCGGCTGACATCATATGTGCCACAAAGCACATAAAACAACATAAGTGTCGGCAAGAAGTAACTCAGTAACAACAAAAAGGTAAACCAAGTAACCGACTGCACTAAAAACTTCTTTTTTCTCCGCTCTTCAAATGATTTATTACCCATTAATGCCCCTCTTAATTTATAGCCAAATGACTTTTACAAAAATAAACCCTATATTTTATATGCATATTATTAGCAATGTAACTTTTTCTCTATAAGATAATTTGTACATTATGCAAGCACAGCGTAAAATCAACAAGATTTATTAAACGCAACCTGGCTCAAGAGATTCTGAGACAAATACGCATTTTATCTTGTCATGCTACTGATGTTAGCGACCCATTAGGTGAAACTTACCATATGACTACACAATCCACAGCAAAAAAAGAACCTCAAAAAATGTCTGGCGGCCTTCCTTTAATAGGCCACATGCTAAAATTTGGTAAAAACCCATTCGAATATATGACCCTGCTGAGAAGCAAGCTGGGAGAAATTGGTGAATTTCGTTTATTCCACCAAGAAATGGTGTTGTTAACAGGCCCTGAAGGTAATGAAGCCTTTTTCCGCGCACCAGATGATCAACTAGACCAAAATGAAGCTTATAAAGTAATGACCCCCATTTTTGGTAAAGGCGTGGTATTTGATGCACCACCGCATATCAAAGATCAGCAATTAAAAATGCTGATGCCAGTATTGCGTGACAAGCCCATGCGTACCTATTCAAAAATTATCGTCCAAGAAGTAGAAGAAGCTATAGCAAAATGGGGGGACTCTGGCGAAGTAGACTTATTAGAGTTTATGAAGCAACTGACTATCTATACTTCTAGTCATTGTTTATTAGGTGACGAGTTCCGTTATGAGCTCAATGAAGAATTCGCTAAACTTTATCATGATTTGGAAAATGGCATGCATCCGCTCGCTTTTATTTTTCCTTACCTACCGATTCCTATTTTACGTCGTCGCGATAAAGCCAGAGTTCGCTTGCAAGAACTGGTCACTGAAATTATCGAAAAGCGCGCTAAGAAAACCGAAAAAAGCGATGATGCTTTTCAAATGCTGATTGATGCTCGTTATGACGATGGTAGCGCGCTATCCCCTCACGAAATTACTGGCATGCTGATTGGCACCTTATTTGCCGGCCACCATACGACTGCTGGAACTGCAGCTTGGATCACCTTAGAATTAGCCCGTAACCCAAAGGAAATGGAACGAGTGCTAGCTGAGTTTGATAGCTTATATGGGCATAATGGCGACGTAACATTTCAATCTTTACGAGAAATCCCTATTTTTGAACGAGTGATCAAAGAAGTATTACGCTTACATCCTCCGCTTATTTTTCTGATTCGTAAAGTTGCCAAAGACCTACATTTTAAAGATTACATTATTAAAGCAGGTAAATACGTCTGTGTTTCACCACGCGTATCACATCGTATTCCAGAAATTTTCCCTGATCCTGAAAAATTTGATCCAGACCGTTTTACTGAAGAACGCCAAGAAGACAAACAACCTTTCAGCTGGGTTGCCTTCGGCGGTGGCCGACATAAATGTAGCGGCAACGCCTTTGCCATGCTACAACTAAAAGCAATTTATGCCATTCTTTTACGCCGCTATAAATTTGAACTGGTTGATCCACCTGAAAGCTATCAAGATGATTATAAGCAAATGGTAGTACAACCAGGTGCACCATGCCTAGTTCGCTATACTAAGCGCGGCAATATTGAGCAGTCTACAGCAGAAACAGCTACAGCAGCGACAACTCAACAAACAAGCACTCCGAGCAACTGCTTTAAAGTAGAAGTTGATTATGACTTATGTCAAGGCCATGCTAACTGTATGACGGAAGCAACTGAGGTCTTTCAAGTGGATGATAAAGGCACGCTGACAGTACTGCAAGACACACCTGATAACGCCTTGCTTATTAAAGCACAAGCGGCAGCCAAATACTGCCCAACGGGTACAATAAAAATCAAACAGAATTAGGAACCAAGATGGCAGCATACCCACGAGCAGAACTTGAAGAAATGGTTGAACGTTGGCTAGAAGCTAATCGCCAAGCCGAAAAAGACGGCGATTGGCCTAAACACTTAGGTGCCATGTACACCGATGATGCAGAGTATCGCTGGAATATCGGTCCCAATGAAGAATTTGTCGCACGTAACCGCCAAGAAATTGAAAAATGGGCACTCGGCGAACAAATGGAAGGTTTTGAAGAATGGAAGTACCCTTATCACCGCATTTTAATTGACGAAAAGCAAGGGGAAGTAATCGGCCTTTGGACCCAAGTATCCCCTGCAAAACGCGAAGATGGCACTAATTATACAGTGGAAGGTGTCGGCGGCTCATGGTTTCGTTATGGTGGCGATTTCAAATGGGAATGGCAAAGAGATTTCTTTGACTTAGGCAATACCAAAGCCTTGTTTTTTGAACTTGCAGCAGCAGGCAAACTAGACCCTGCCGTTAAAGAAAAAATAGGTAAGCTTGCTAAAGGCCATCCCCTTCCAGGTCATGAAAAAATACGAGCGGAAGCAAGTTTAATACAAAAAATTACCGGTTTTTTAGTCATGGTACGTATTGCTATTTTTAATAAATAATAGTGTTATAATAACCTTATAAACACTAAGTCATTATTTTTGGATTATTATGAGTACAGAAGAAGAACAACCTAAAAGTCGCCGCGAACAAGTGCGCGCAGTGGGTCAAAGTGGTAATTACTGGTACGCCATGGAAATGAGCTCTAAGCTTAAAAAAGGTCAATCTGTTGAAGTTATTTTCTGGAAAAGCCCTATAGCCTTATTCCGTGGCGAAGATGGCAAAGTCAATGCAATCGAAAACCGTTGCCCGCATCGCCAATTACGCCTTACCTCAGGCATTGTTGAAGGCAATGAAATTATCTGTCAATATCATGGCTGGAATTTTGATGGCTGTGGTAAATGTACAGGCATATCGCATGAATTGGGCAAAGGTAAAGGGAAAGGGAAAGGCAACCTACCAAACATTCAAATTAACTCTTATCCAGTACAGGAAAAATACGGCCTTATCTGGGTATTCCCAGGTGACCCAGCTTTAGCAGAAAAGGTCTCTATTCCAGAAGTTCCGCAACTGACTCAGTCGGAACCTTGGGAATTTGTACCGCTAGATTTCACTCTAAAATGTCATTTCACTATGATTTTAGAAAATGTATGTGATTTTAACCATGCCTTTTTACACCGTAAATTCAAACCGTTTACTGATCCCCATTTAAAAGGCCATCGCCGTGAAGGTGATACTATCTGGATCGACTATGAAACGGATATGAGTCAAAGCAGCGCAGTGAAAACAGCTGGCGAAAAGAAAGGCGACGGCTTGGAAAATATGACTTTGTGGTATCAGTACCCATATCAAGGTTCAAATACGGCTGATAAATATTTACATTGGCTGTTTATGACCCCTATTGATGAAAAAACCACGCGGTGCTTTTTCGTGTTCTTATTAGGCCCACTGGAAATTCCTTTCATTAATGTACCTGTGCCTAAATTTTTGCGTAAAACCGTTATCCATATCGCTAATGCGTTATATATAGTACCCTTACTCAAAGAAGATGTATTCATTCTCGCTGAAGAAATGCTAGGGCAAGAACGCCACCCCCATATTCAACATTTAGAATTTAACCCGATCGTTGGTGAATTTCAGAAATTGAGTATTGAAAAGTGGAATGAATACATTCATACCGAAGCATTACGTAAAAAGAAACAACTAGATGCCAAAGAGCGCTATATTTTCCCGGGTGCAGGCCTTACCAAAAAAGAACTACGAGAATACAACCGCATGCTGGAAGAAACTAAAGAGCTAGATCTGTAATTAAAAACGTAGGATGGAGCCGTAACAACTGCAAGGCATTAAATTAATTATTTACTCTGTAGGCTGGGTTAGCTTAGTCAGCGAAGCGCAACTAACGTAACCCAGCATTTATACATATACCAGGTTTTGCTGGGTTACGTTTTTATTGCTTCGCAAAAAAAATCTAACCCAGCCTACGAAATAAGCTATCGTTTACAACAATATTAATTCTTAACTTAATGGTTGCAAGCTATACAGTAAAACCCATATTACAACTATTCTTTAGGGCTGGCTCAAACCCCCATTCATAATACAACAATTCTATGACCACACTAGTAACTGGCGCAACAGGCCATTTAGGTGCCAATTTAGTACGCGCCTTATTAGATCGCGGCGAAAAAGTACGCGTTTTATTACGTAAAGAAAGTGCCAATACCGAAGTTGACGGCCTTGACGTAGAACACGCCTATGGCAACCTAAAAGACGAACAATCCCTTATCGAGGCAGTAAAAGGCTGTGACTATGTTTACCACCTAGCAGCGTTTGTAAGCATTCGCGATGGTGACCGTGAAGAACTTTATGATGTTAATGTACTTGGCACTCGCTACTTAATGCAAGCTTGTCGTCTAGCAGGTGTTAAAAAAGTAGTACATTGTAGTTCGTTTGGCGCAGTCGGTAATAACCCGGATGGTGCATCTAATGAAAAATGGGCCGTTAGTCCCTATGAAATGACCACCGATTATGAGATTTCCAAAACCTTTGCGGAATTAGAAGTTTATAAGGAGGTTGTGCGGGGGTTACAGGCTGTTATTGTTAATCCCAGCGGCATTGTAGGCCCTTGGGACTTTAAGCCTTCATTGCTGGGTAAAACCATTATTGAATTTGCACAAGGCAAAATGCGCGCTTCTGTAAAAGGTGGCTTTGATTTTACGCCCGTGCAAGATGTCGTACAGGGGCACCTACTCGCAATGGAAAAAGGCATCGTTGGTGAGCGCTATTTACTGACTGGCGCACAACATACGCTGGCTGAAACATTAGACTGGTTAGAGGAATACACGGGTGCAAGCAAACCCAAAATAGTGATTCCAACTTTTATTATGCAAAACATTGCTATCATCAAAGATTGGATTGAACGTAAATTTTTCCCGCATGTATACCCGCGCTTTAATTATCACTCCATTCGTCTATTAAATTGCGGTAAATTTGGCACACATAGTCGCGCAATCACTGAACTAGGCTTAAAACCGACACCTGTTAAAGAGGCTTATCGTGATTCAGTTTTATGGTTTAAAGAGCATGGTTATATTGACTAAAAAACAGCACTCATTACCATAACGTCATTAACCAGAATTAGAGTAAAACCAATAAATCCTTATCAGGCACTACCAGAGTGCCTGAACGCTTGGTATCGTAACCAGGTAAATGCACGACACTCTGCGTAAATTCATTACTCCCCAATAAACCAATAAACTGCTGCATCACGCTACTATCAACTTGTTTTGTCGGCAGTACAAACCAATACGACTCCCAATTTAAAGGAATAAACGCTAAATTAAATTGCGCTGCCGCCGCTTCAAGACCAAAGCCACAATCAGCAACACCACTCGCCACTATCGCTGCCACCGCACTGTGCGTAAACTCCTCATCTGCATAACCCTTAATTTGCTGACTATCAAGCCCTGCTTGCTGCAACATGGCATCTAAGGTCACTCGACTACCTGAGTTACGCTGTCGATTAATAAACTTTATATCAGTACCCACCAAGTCAGCCAAGCCCTGAATATCTTTAGGATTTTCTGGTGCCAGCATCAACCCTTGTTGACGACGCAGTGCATAAACCAAAGTATCAGTTTCACTATTGATCAACCTGCGTATCCGTGGCAACACCCCCTTCCCCAGCTTACCTTCAGGTAAATGAAAACCGGCAATATCATAACGCCCACTTTTATATTGCAACAAGCTATCTAAACTACCTTGAAACTGAATATCCATGCTTAAATCACATACCTTTTGCGCTAACTCACGCAAACTGGCAATGACTAAGCCATGACTAGCGACAATACGTAAAGTATTTTGTGGCCCGCTATCCATTAAGGCCGCTAACTCAGAAGATAGTTCTGAAGCAAGGCTCTCTAACTCAGGCTCAAGTCGAGCAGCAAGGCGCTGATATTCCCATAATAGTTTTTCACCAAATCTTGTTAGGGACGCGCCTTTCCCTCGTCCACGCCTTAACTCAGCTAAAGGATAAGAAAAGTGCTTGTGCCATTGCTGCAACATTCCCCATGCATGTCGATAAGATACCCCTACTTCACTCGCCGCTGCACGTAATGATCCATTATCAACAATCGCCTGCAATAAGATAAACAAATCTTTAGGCATATCATGCATCTCTTCTGCCCTGTATGACCAACGTAAACTCAACTTAATACTCATAGCAGCCCGTTTAATTATGCAAATTAATGCCTATTTTTTTTAAAAAAATAATGTGCTCTAATATCTATAAATTAATAAATGATAGTTTATATATGCAAATTATTACATATAACATTCTACAGATAAGCTAGTAAAAACAACATGAAAACAATCACCAGCTTTATACTACTGTATTTCCTAAGTATTAGCGTATACGCAACTGATATATTACGAATGTCAACGACTACCAGCACCGAAAATTCTGGTTTATTAAAAGTACTTAATCCCTTATTTGAAAAAGTCTACGATATTCGCCTTGATGTAATTGCTGTAGGCACAGGCAAGGCGTTACGCCTTGGTGAAAATGGTGATGTTGATATCGTTTTTGTACATGCACCAAAAGCAGAGCTTGAATTTGTAGACAAAGGTTTTGGCGTTGATAGAAAAGCGGTAATGCATAACGACTTTGTACTCATCGGCCCTGCTGAAAACCCTGCAAAAGTTACACCAACGCAACCTATAACAACTGCTCTACAACAAATAGCGAAGCATACATCTCTCTTTATCTCACGCGGCGATGATTCTGGTACGCATAAAAAAGAAATGAGTTTATGGCAAGCCGCACAACTAGACCCGCAAGGTAAAAACTACCTTTCTGTCGGCCAAGGCATGGGGGCTGTCATAAAAATTGCCAATGAAAAGCAGGCTTATACTTTAACCGACCGTGGTACTTATATTGCCTTTAAAGATAAAATTGATCTCGTTATTATTAATGCAGGCGATCAAGCTTTATTTAACCCCTATCATATTATGGCTGTCAATCCGAGAAAGCATAGACATGCACAATATGCACTAGCAAAAAAATACATCGACTATATAACAGGCGTGGAAGCTCAGGCAGCTATAGGTACTTATAAGAAATTCGGGGAACAGCTATTTTATCCTGACGCACAAAAATAGAGCAAAACAAATTAAAATATCTTAAATTTTAATTTGTACCTGACCCTAATGTAATGGTCAAGTAGAACAGGACACATTCTAAAGTATGTTTTATCTTTTAAATATTCATTTTCAATTAGTAGCTTTTGAACCTCAATGTCATACATTGAATACCCAATAAAAACAACAGCACTACTTCTTTCCAGCGATTCAGCGTATTTTGCATTTTTTACCTTTAGTCACGCTCAGTTTT
>CAZXJK010000139.1:0-7511 GCA_964640895.1 uncultured Methylomonas sp. | reverse complement strand
AACAAAAATCCTACCCAATATCGGACGATTATTTATTTCCAGCTCCCTAAGGAATAAAGTTATATTAAATAAAATGTTATATTGTAGGTTGGATGAGATTTTTTATTGCGTAGCATTAAAAAACGTCATCCGACAGCTTGGAATACCCAATATGTCGGATTACGTTACCTACGCTACGCTAGGTAAGGCACTTGGAAATAAATAAGCATCCAATATTTGGGCAGGATTTTTGTTTGTCATCAGTGCTGTAGCAATAGGCGCATAGCAGGCTACGTAACTGTTGCTACAGTACTGATGACGGACAAAAAAACTAGTAAAGATGGATGATGTGTGTTTCCAGGTGCCTAAGCTCATCCAACCTACATGTAATACATTGATTATAAAAATATAAACTCTTAACTTAATGGCAGTGAGGGAGTAGCCCAGCATATTAAAACGAATCACCTGCAACCTACACGAAAGTGTTTTATATTGAAGCCTGTAAATCAGCTTGCCATTGCGCCACTTTGGCTCTCAAGTCTTGTAAATTCAGTGTGGTTAATTGTCGATTTTTCAGGCATTGCTTACCTGCCACCCAAACATCAGTGACTTGATGACGGGCGGCAGAATAAACGATTTGTGCCAATGCATTATAAAGGGGTTGGGTCTCAATATCCGATAGATCTATTGCGCAAATATCGGCAGATTTGCCAATGCTTAATGAGCCAGTAATATCATCTATACCTAAAGCTTTGGCACCATTTAGCGTGGCCATACGCAGTGCGGTAGCGGCAGAAACGGCACTGGCATCACCCGCAACCCCTTTCGCTAATAGCGCGGCAGTGCGCATTTCACCCAGCATATCCAAGTCATTATTACTGGCTGCGCCGTCAGTGCCTAAGGCGACATTAATGCCGGCATCCAAGCATTTTTGCACAGGGCAGAAACCACTGGCAAGTTTTAGGTTAGACTCAGGGCAGTGCACAATATGTGCACCAGCTTGTGCAAAATCCTGAATTTCTTGCTCAGTCAGTTGGGTCATATGCACGGCAATAAAGCTGGGTGTGATTAATCCTAAATTATGTAAGCGGGTTAATGGCCGTTCACCTTGGTTTACCTCATGCTGTGTTTCATGTACATGCATGTGGATGGGGAGGTTTAGCTCAGCAGCCAAGGCATTAATTTGTTGTAAAGGTTCGTCTGAAACAGTATAGGGGGCATGGGGTGCAAAAGGGGTGCGCACCAAAGGTTCATGGCGCATTGCTTCATGTAATGCTAAGCCTTTTTCCAGATATTGTTCGGGGGCATCAGCCCAAGCGGTAGGGAAGTCGATTAAGATTAAACCCGTATTGGCACGGATACCATGCTGAATAGCTTGATGTGCAGTTACCTCAGGAAAGAAATACATATCATTAAAGCAGGTGGTGCCACCGCGTAACATTTCAGCAATGGCCAAGTCCGTGCCGTCACGAACAAAAGCTTCATTAACCCATTTTTTTTCGAGTGGCCAAATATGATTTTCCAGCCACTCCATCAATGGTAAATCATCCGCAATGCCGCGAAATAAGGTCATTGCTAAATGGGTATGTGCATTGATAAAGCCAGGAATAATAGCATGTTCAGCTAGGTTTTCTTCACTGGTCGCTTGGTATTGTTGCTGTGCCTGTTCTTGAGGTAAAATATTCAGGATATGGCCTTTATCAATCACCAAAGAGTGATGTTCCAGTATTACTTCATGGGGTTCTACAGGTATAATCCAGCGTGCGTGAATAAGCGTATCAACTTGCATAATTAACAGTGTGTAAGAAGAAGGGCAGTATTTTGCCCACCATCAGGAATGAGGATATAACGATGACTAGAGAGTATACGTGTTAATGAGTAGTTCCCCAAATAAACTCAATGTCCATGCCTTGCTATGGCAAGATCAGCAGCTATCAGTATTAGACCAACGTATTTTGCCTGAGCAAGTGCAGTATAACCAATATGCGACAGCACCCGAAATTGCGGAAGCTATTGCCAGTATGCAAGTGCGTGGTGCCCCGGCGATTGGCATCGCTGCCGCCTATGCGGTTGCTTTGTCGGTGCGGCAGCATTATGCTGCGGATAGCAATGATTGGCAGCAATTACTGGCTAATGATATTGCTTTATTGGCAGCGTCTCGGCCAACGGCTGTTAATCTATTTTGGGCATTAAATAAAATGCAGACTAGGTTGGCTAACCTTAAGGGCAATCCGATAGCTGAGCTACAAGCATTGGCAGAGGAAATACACCAGCAAGACATTGCAGCCAACCAAACCATGGGCAACATAGGTGCTGATATATTAGCGGATGCACAGGGCTTATTAACGCACTGCAATGCAGGTGCATTAGCAACAGGTGGTTATGGAACCGCACTCGGAGTTATTCGTAGTGCTTATGCTAGACAAGTTCGGGATGTATTTGCCAGCGAAACTAGACCTTGGTTGCAAGGCGCGCGTCTAACAGTTTGGGAGTTATCTGAAGATGCTATTCCGGCAACGCTGATTGCTGATTCAGCAGCAGCTACCTTGATGCAAAGTGGTAAAATTGACTGGATTATTGTGGGCGCAGATCGTATTGCGGCGAATGGTGATGTTGCGAATAAAATTGGGACTTATTCCTTAGCTGTATTAGCCAAATATCATGGTGTGAAAATGATGGTGGTTGCGCCTACTTCAACCATTGATTTTGCGATGGCTAATGGTAGTAAAATTGAAATAGAACAACGTGCTGCTAGTGAATTTTTACCTGAGTGTTATGCAGTAGAAGGGAGCTTGGTGAGTGGATGGAATCCTGTTTTTGATGTCACGCCGGTTGCCTTAATTGATGTAATTGTTACGGAGCGTGGTGCCATCTTTGCTCCATTTTCACAAGGTGTTAGCGAGTTAGAGCGATGAATTTAGAATTTAATAAAAAAGCAGGCAACAACCCTCTGTTGGCACTACGGAGCTTGATGCAAGGGGCGGCATTAGTTGGGCATAAAAAATTACGCAAATATGTATTAATTCCGATCTTGATTAACTTCTGTTTGTATTCGGCAATGTTATACCTTGGTTATCACTATATTGGCGTACTGATTGCACAATTTATTCCTGATTGGCTACTGTGGTTAGATTGGCTAATTTATCCCCTGTTCTTTATCAGTTTTTTTATCGCAGGTTTTTTTAGCTTTACTTTAGTTGCCAATTTAATTGCCGCACCTTTTTATGGTGGATTAGCCGCTAAAACTCAACATCTATTGCAAGATGAGCAGGGGGTTGTGCAAGAGCAAGCAATGATGGCTGTCATCGGTTCAGAAGTAAATCGGATGGGTTATTTAATTAGCCGAGCGATTCCGATTGTCATTATTTCGGTTATTCCTGGGTTAAATATAATCGCGCCTATTTTATGGGGACTGTTTGGTGCTTGGGGATTAAGTATGGAGTATTTTGCTTATACTTTAGAAAATGAAGGCTTTCTATTTTCAGAGCAGCGACATGCTCTTAAAACCGTGCGCATAGGCACATTGAGTTTTGGTGGTCTTGTATTGTTTGCTTTGATGATACCTGTGTTAAATATTGTGATACCGCCTATTGCGGTGATTAGTGCAGTGATTTATCGGCAGAAATTGGCGGTTAAGTAGAGCTGGCTATTAAGTACCCATTATTGTGAGTCGTGTAGGAAAGTTATTCGCATGGTTTATGGCGTGCAGAATATGCAATAAAGGTATGAAATATTTGTAGAAACTAACATTTTTGCTATACTTTTTTTAGGCATAAAATCTATCAGTCATTAACAAACAAATGGAATGAGTTGTCGATGCGGAAACCAAAAAATAGCGTTAGCCAAGAAATAATCGCTTTATCATTAGATCAATGTTTGGCAAAAACGTATGCTGATCAACAGCAGGGGCGAAAAGTCACTGAGCATTGCCAGATTGTTGGTGAAGTGGCTAAAGAATTAATTGCACGTATGCCGCAATGGTTGCGTGATGATTTATTTCCAAAGGGAGCCGAGCTTATTGCTGCGTGCCACGATTTAGGTAAGGTAAGCCCTACTTTCCAAGAAAAAATCTATCGTGGTACTCAAGGCTATCAAAATAATTCTCAACCTGAATTAAGCACTGCAAATCCTGAGATAGAAAAATTATGGGGTGGTCATGCGGGAGTCAGTCAAGCAACGGCAGAGCATTTAAAATTAGGCAAATACATTCCTAAAATTTTAGGGCAGCATCACGGTTACTCTCCAAAACTACAGAACTTAGCAGGTGATGGCGTATTTGGTGGTCAAAGTTGGCAACAACAACGTGAAACCTTAGTAAATGAACTAAAAAAGCGTTTAAAAACAGAATTTCCCGATGTAAAAAGTGATACACAAGCACGTGTGTTAGCGGGTTTAACAACAGTTGCTGACTGGATAGGATCCAGTTCTCTTTTTGATGATCCTACCGAAGATTGGCGACCATTAATTAAACAAGCACTAGATGAGGCGGGTTTTGTTAAGCCGCAATTACAAGCTAATTTAAGTTTTTCTCAAGTTTTTGGTTTTGAGCCGCGAGCCATTCAACAAACTTTAATCGAACATAGCTCAAAAGCAGGTGTTTATGTATTAGAAGCACCGATGGGAATTGGTAAAACCGAAGCGGCTTTATATGCAGCTTATAAGCTACTCAGCACTGACAAAGCTAATGGTATTTACTTTGCTTTACCTACGCAATTAACCTCTGACAAAATCCATGAGCGTATGAATAGTTTTTTAGAAACGGTTCTTGCACCTGAAAGCCCGCATCGTGAATCCTTATTAGTGCATGGTAACGCATGGCTAAAACGCATTATGGCAGTAGAAGGTAATCCTGATGGCGCATGGTTTCAAGGAGGAAAACGTGGCATTCTCGCCCCGTTTGCAGTGGGTACAATCGACCAAGCATTAATGGCGGTGATGAATGTCAAACATGGTTTTGTCAGAAGCTTTGGGCTGGCGGGTAAGGTTGTCATTTTGGATGAAGTGCACAGTTACGATGCCTATACAGGCACGCTTTTAGATGAACTGGTTAAGGAATTACGCAAGTTACATTGTACGGTTATTATTTTAACCGCAACCTTAACCACTGACAGACGGCAAAAACTCACTACTCAGCAAGCTAAAGCACAGCATTACCCTTTAATTTCAGTGTCACCGAATGAGGGAGAATTGCAGGAATTAGCAGTCCCCTTATTAGACAATAACCAGGTTGTGATTCAATGCTGTCAGCAACAAGAACTCGCAATGGATGAAGCATTAAAGCGTGCTGAAGCAGGGCAACAAGTCTTATGGATAGAAAACACAGTCGCTGATGCGCAGGCAATTTATCAACAATTATCTGCCATTGATATTCAGGTTGAATACGGTTTGTTGCATTCACGCTTTTTAAAATGTGATCGTGCAATTAATGAAGCCAAGTGGGTTGCGTTATATGGCAAAGATAATCCCCAAGCTCGTCAAAAAACGGGGCGTATTTTAGTCGGCACCCAAGTGTTAGAACAATCATTAGATATTGATGCTGACTTTTTAGTTTCTCGTTTTTGCCCAACCGATATGTTATTACAGCGCATAGGTCGATTGTGGCGACATACAGATAGTGTGCGACCTGATAATGCACGGCACGAAGCATGGTTATTGGCTCCTAAATTACAAACAGCGATTGATGCCCCTAAAACAGCCTTTGAAAAAACGGCAAAAGTATATAACCCTTATGTGTTATGTCGTAGCTTAGCTGTCTGGCATCAACTTAAAAGTATTTCGTTACCTAACGATATTCGTCCACTGATTGAAGCCACTTATCAAACCCAAGATGAAACGGGGGCAATGCTTCAGTATCAGAAAGATTTAGAAAAAAAACGTGAGACGTTACAGCGTTTAGCTTTAGTAGGTTTATCTAAAGGGGGGCAAACTTTACCCGAAGATATAAGCACTCGATATAGCGAACAAGATAGCGTTCAAATACTGTTAATCAAAGCCTATCGACACCACCCTGATAAACAAGCGACTGAAATTACCTTATTAAACGATAAAAAACACATGTTGCCTAAAAATCTTAAATTTTATGATAAACCCCAGTGGCGTAAATTAGCCGCTTTTTGGGCTACCAACTTAAGACGGGACAGTTTGAATAACAGGGGGACTTCAATAATTCCCAGAAGGCACATATCACATGTATCCCCTCTAGGCGTTTATTTTACTGGTGTCCCGTCTTAAGTTGGTAGCCGCTTTTTTAATCCAAAATACAGTACAAGTAGCTGATTATCTTGCACCAGAAAAATTAGCGATAAAAGAACTGGAATGGTTAAGAAATTATTTTTATTTAGGCAACCCTGAATTTGAGGAAAGTTTGTTGCGTGTAGCACTTGTTAATGAAGCCGATGAGATTAAAGGGCTAATGGGGGGGGATGCTTTAGAGGGTTATGAATTAAGTTATACACCGAGTTATGGCTATAAAGCATCAAAATAAATCGCTATGCGAACCTAACCGGGCCAGTTGTAGCTCAGATTGGTGGTTGCGGTAAATTAGCAACAAGTCAGGTTTAATATGGCACTCCCTAAAACTAGACCAATTGCCGATTAAAGTGTGATCTTTGAATTGAACATCTAGAATATTTTTATGCTCAAGCTGGTAAATAACATCAAAGATAGTTTTTAAATCAGCTAAGGGGGAATTCCTGAGTTTTTTAAAGTCTTTTTTAAATTGGCTGGAATAGACAATTTCAAGCATTATTTTAGTGTGATGTCTAAATCACTGAATAAAGTAGAGCTATTTTGTGTTTTATGGGTGTTGCTTGTTTCTAGCTCCTGCATTGCTTGTATAGTCAGTTGGTTGGGCTGTCTGGCTTTGAGTTCAAATGGAATGCCGCCGTGATTGATAACCGCTTTGGCAAACAGTTTAATGGCTTGTGAGGGGCTTAAACCAATGTCTTTGCAAATAGAAGAAAATTCTATTTTCAAATCATGTTCGATACGAGTGCTGATAATATCTGACTTCATAATGTTTACTTTTATAATACAATTGAATTCTATTGTAATACATTGTAAGGCGTATTATTCATTTTTTGAATTTTAAATATATATTTAAACATGAGAATTAAATTTTAATAATAATTTTTCTATGCTAAGCTAAAATTTCTTCAATAAGTTAAAAGGAAATAATGCAAGACCAAGTCTATAACCTCCTATTGTTATTAGTCGCTTTACGCATCCAATGAGTGATTGACTGGAAAAACAAGAAAATTTCGTTTTACTTAGGGGGGAAACAAAAAAAAATTAAGTTTTCTCCATGTTTGTGGAGGTGTTTCTATGAGTATTAATTTTTAAATTGTGCGAATTTATTTTTCCTCACGTTTGTGGGGGTATCTAAGGCACTTGGAAATAAATAAGCATCCAATATTTGGGCAGGATTTTTGTTTGTCATTAGTGCTGTAGCAATAGGCGCATAGCAGGCTACGTAACGATTGCTACAGTACTGATGACGGACAAAAAAACCAGCAAAGATGGATGATGTGTGT
>CAZXJK010000138.1:0-7559 GCA_964640895.1 uncultured Methylomonas sp. | reverse complement strand
ACGTCGAAACAACGTCTTATTTTAGCTAATTTATTGAATTTAGGGAAATATAGCCGATCAAAATTATTTTTCAGGCACATAAATAAAAGAACCATCTTTCATTTGGTAAGCCACCCCCGCTTTGATGCCTTCACCTTGACCGATAGCATCTGAGGCTTTGTAATGTTCAATTTCTTCGCCTTTTTTTATGACCATTTCCATATTGGCTTGACCGGGGTTTTTAATTACAGTCACTTCATCTTGGCTAAAAGGATTAAGTGGATTTTGAATAATAATGATCAATAGTGCGGCAACTAAAACAAGCAAGACATCAATTAAATTGATCACTGATAACATGGGGTTGAGATCTTCATCTTCATCAAGAATTTTTGATAGCATTAGTTTGCCCCTAGTTGTTTTTCTATTTCAACCAGCTCTTCTGCAAACCAACGTTTTTTAATGGATGCGACCCAAAAAGTTAAAGAAGCAGCGGCTAGACTGAGTGTGACGGCAGTAAAAGCAATGTTCAAATGCTCGCCCATGGCATAGCTATTATTTTCCTGCAATGCAACTAGTGCTGGCCCCATGGGGATCAAGGTGGCTATCAAACCCAGCATAGGTGTGATGCGAGTGACGATACGCACTGTTTCTAATTGCTTTAGTGCGTAAATTTCAATTTCATTGAGCGATTCTGTTTTGTGTTTATTGAAATAATGCACAATGGGGTATCCCGCTTGCGAATTTGCAGACAAAGGTAGCCGGTGCCTTAGCCAAGAAAATGCAGCCATTCGGCCTATTTCTATGATGCCATATAGAAATGACAGATAAATACCCACAAGGACGGGCTGTAGGAGAATTTGTGAAACTTGATATGCTATATTTTCCATGGGTATAAGTTACCTAAATTAAACTTGAGTGGTGCGTTGTTGTCGGATCAATTCAAAAACAAATCCCAACACTAGCAATAACAACAAAGTTAGCGCCACCCAGTAAATATAGCTATCCTCTTCGTTGATATCCTGTTCTGGTTGTTTTTCTAATTTAATGCCCTCGACCTGAACTGATTCAGCCGTTGTGGCTGAAGTGTGTTGCTGAGTTGGGTTTGCTTGTAGCTCATTTAATTGTTGCAATGCGGATATATCCACTCCAAAGCCGACAGCTTTACTCTCTAGAAATTGTTTAAATTTGTCATTGGGGGTATAAACATCATTATCTTTGATGATTTCTAGATATTTTTCTACGAGTGCTTTCACGGTTTCATCGGGCGCATCCCAATATTCTTTGCGAATGGCTTCTAGCATTCTTTCAGAGATTTGGGCAATGGCGGCAGGTTGAACTTCCTTAAACCATTCATCCACCCCTAATTCCAGCTTATCTTCTACATAAATTTCAAACATTTCTTGCCACTGATCTGCTCGCACCGCCTCAGGCGACATGACATTCCAACCCCAAAAATTATTGACCACATCTAAAATCTCAAGTGCGCCGGAATAGCCTTCATCCATCATTTCATTTACCCAGTTTGGGTGGTAATAACGAGTGCGTAGTTCTTTGGCAATAAACTCAGCCGCGGTTTCGTTTTTGAAGTTTTTGGTGTTGCGTAGGTTGGCAATATAGAGTTCAGGTGTTTTGCCGTCTAAGTATCTAACGGCTTGGCCTATTCCGCCGAGATATTCAAAAGGGTGGTCGACGGTCAAAATACCATGCAGGTTAGAGCTTCGGGATAAAATAGCAGCTTTTGTGCCTTTTAGATTTTCGGCAAACAGGTCAAAATCTTTTAATTTTATATTGCGTGTGCCTGCTTCTGTTCCAAACAAATGTCCCATTCGGGATAAATAGGTTTTCACCATCGATTCATCAGTATCCCATGTATCACTGGCTAAGGTTGCATCAGGCAGGTTGGTGCCATAAACACCGCTTTCATTGGCAAAGAAACGAACCCGCGAATATTTAGCTGCTTCTTTTTCGCTTAATCCTTGTGCTAATAAGCGCTCTTTTAATTGATCGGAATGCTTGCTCACAAAGTTTTGTGGCTCTTTTAATTTGGCCACTTTAACAATCGCTTGCGAAATTCTATCCATTAAGCCCGGCAAGTTATCACGATACAATCCTGTGGCAGATAGCACTACATCTATTCGTGGTCTTTTCAATTCATCCATGGGAATGATCTCTACATCTACAACTTGGTCTCGCTCATTCCAGACTGGGCGCACCCCAATAGCGTATAAAATTTCAGCTTCTAACACCCCAAAATGTTTTAACGTTTCTGTAGACCACATTGAGAACGCCAGTTTGTCTGGGTAGATGCCATGTTTTGCTTTATAGCTTTCAATTAAATCTGTAGCCAAAACTTTGCCGGCCTTCCAAGCCTCTTTTGTTGGTATTTTGGTGGGATCAAAACCGTAGATATTTTTACCGGTGGGTACGGCTTCTGGGTTTCTTATCGGATCATTACCGGTGCCGGTCGGAATATGTTTTGCTGCTAAACCATCTAATAAATGTTCAATTTCTTGTTCAGCTAGAAAATTATTATAATGGTTTTGTGCTTGCTGGAGGTAGGGTTGAACATTAGCTGGGAAACTATCTAAGGGTTTTTTATTGACCAAAAAATCGTTTAAATAGCTAAACGATTTAGTGTTATAAATCTGTTGATATTGCTGAGCCAACACATGCGAAGGTTCAAGGCCATCAGCGACCTGAATATAGTCTTGATCTAACATTTGAAAAACAGTCAGTAACAGATGATTTGTTTCAGCAATGCTACCAAAACTATGCAAACCCATGGGTTGCGCTGTTGCCGCTAGCTCTAGCAAATAATCATGTAGTTTTTTATTAAACGCCTCAAAGTTCAACCAGATCTGCTCTTCTGTTAAGCTCATATCTTTATGAAAATCTAAAGCAACAACTTGAGCCACCATCGATTTTTTGGTTTCTTCTTTAACTCGACCCTCTTCTAGCTCACCGATTTGATGCATCTTTTCATGAATTTCCACCAGATCACCATATAAACCAGCAGGGGCAAATGGCGGGGTATTATGTGAAATAACCACTGCTTGTCCGCGACGTTTAGCAATTAATGCTTCACCCGTATTTGCCACACTGTAGGGATAAACAACCGGCACACCACCAATGGTTGAATAGGCGTCATCATAAGCCCATAAGCCACGTTCTTTACCTGCTAACCACTCTTGCGTTCCGTGTGTTCCGACGTGAACAATGGCATCTGTTTTATAACCGTCAACAATATAATGATAGACCGCTCGATAAGCATGATGTAGAGGTACTTTTTTATCATGAGAAATATCTTTTTCACGATCGCGGCGCGAGCCACGATTAGGCTGTGGCATCACAATGATATTGCCGAGCTTTAGTCTAGGCACAACAAAATACCAGCGATCCTCTTCTTTAATGGTTAAGTAATTATCTTCTGGATCGCCCCAGCTTTGCTGGATCCAATCTTGTTGTGATTGAGGGAAGCTGGTTAACCACTTCTTGTAATCATCAACGGCGATTTTTTCAGCTAAATCTTCTTTTAATAGATCGCGTAATGCTTGCTCATTATCAACCCGATAATAGGGTTTGATTAGTTTTTTGATCTGCTTGATTAGCATATCTGGATCAGTATATGGCACGGTATAACCTGCCTTTTTCATTTCAATAAACATATCCGCCAAGCTCTCGGGGATATTTAAAAAAGAGGCGCTGAAATTTTCTTCACCTTCGGGTGAGTTCCAGGTGATAAAGGTGATTTTTTTGTCTTTATTGTCCATTTTTCTAAGCTGGGCATAATTTAACGCCCGCTCTAACATGAGATCCATTTGCTCAGGCACGGCCACATATTTTTCATCGGTCTTACGCTTAACCGCCACAATATTGGGTGTTATACGTCCTGCAATTTCGGGTAAGGCAATAAATGTAGGCGAGAATACAAATGACATACCCTGATCATCTTTTAAATAATCTTCATAATCTCCTGCACGATAAAGCATGGCCTGCATCACCGGTATGTCTAGTTTAGTCATCCAGTTTTTCTGGGTTTCAACCGAGGTATACATGCCTGCAAAATTGATCATTACATCGATAAATAGCTCTTTTTTCCCAATCGGATCGGGACGATACAGCAGTACATCGGTCTTTTCGGCGTTATTAGGATCATAAAAAGCGACAGGCAATGCCCCTGCTTTTTCGATACGATGAATTAAGTCATCAAGATGTTCGGTCATATCATCGGCAATTCTTAGCTGATGAAAACCTACGCCGATGACGGCAATATCTTTGGCAGGTTTTTTCCATGCCAAATAGTCTGCCAAGCTAGCGAAAACCATTTGCGGATAATCAGGGTGATAGATACCACTTTCAGGGAAAATGATAGGAGGTAAGGCCGCTTTATCTGATACTTTAAAAATGGTCTGATTCAAATAATCAAATAAGCGGTGAAAATTTTCTTGACCACCATTATTATAGTAATCAAAAATACGCTGTGATTGTTGTGGCGACAATCCTTTTGCGAGCGGAGGCTGATTATACCAAAGCCCAGGGAAGACGGTGCCCTCATGGCGCATAATTGCCCCACGATATTGATTGATCATGGGTATAAATTGCCCCATGTAAACATAGTCAAACATCACCATGTCATGTTTTTGCATTTCTTGAACAATGCTGTCTTTATCTTGTCCCATGATGAACATCGGTTTTAAATTAATATGATGTTCTCTAGCTATTTCTTGTAATAACCGCGCTTTAGCAGGCTCGGAGGGTGCATTTGCCAGCCATAATATTGAGGGTTGTTTAGTGTTCTGAGCGATGGCAGTTGTGGTGAAAATTAACAGACCAAGCACGATGCTAATGAGTATTTTCATCGCAATATCCCTAATAATTATAAGTATAGATAAGCATTGCGGTACGAGGTGCGGCGGCAGAATAAGACTTTGTGCCACGAGATGACTTTTTTACTTCAACGGCATAATGTTTGTCGAATACATTGTCGACATTAAGTGCAAACGAGTGCGAGCCAATGTCGTATCCCAGCATTAAATTGGTGACAAAGTCATAACCGTCATATTTCTCAGTATTGGCATTATCAATATAGTATTCACCCCAACTATTGGTTTGGATGCGCGCCTTAAAGCCATTGTGGCTCTGATAATGGGCAAATAAACCATATTGTTGTCTAGGTACATAAGGCATTTGATTACCAGCATGATTTATTTCTGTAACACTAGGGCCACCACCGACAACTTCAGTGAATTTGTCAAAAGTGTAGTCACTATAAGCATAATTGACACCAATATGAAGATCGGGGAACAGCTCATAATTACCTGCAAACTCAAAGCCTTTCTTATCGGTTTTGCCAGCATTTTGGAACGTGGTGGTGTGGAAATCCGACAAAATCGCCATGATTTCATCTTCAACTTCGGTGTAATAAATGGAGGTATCAAAAGACCATTTTTGATGTCGACCTTTTAGGCCTATTTCAAAATTAGTAGCGGTTGATTCATCTAAATCGGTGCTTTCATTTATTTCATTAGATGACGGAACTTGATCTGAACGGGCAATAGTACCGAAAGCACTTAATGTTTCTGACAATTGATACGATACGCCAATTTTAGGTGATAATAGTTTGAAGGTTTTATCTGTTGAGCTTAGGCCGTCCCCTGTTACATATTTACCGGATGAAAAATCATATTTACCCATTTCATTGGTTTTAATATCAAAATTAGAACGGTCATAACGTAAGCCAATGTCAATTAGCCATTTGTCAGAGGGACGTAGTGTTTCTTGAACATAAAAGCCGTACAAGGTGTTGGTGGAATCTTCGGTTTCTAATAAATCGCCTTTTTTATCAGAGAGTGTAGCGAGGATGCGGCCAGCTTGCGGGCCAAAAGGGATGGTTTTTACGTCACGATAAGCATATTTTCGACGGTCATCACTTTTTTCTTGTCGTGCGGTGATGCCTGCAACTAAAGTGCTTTCTCCCCACAACTGGTGATCGAATACAAACTCCAAGTCGGTACCATAACTTGCCACGCCATCAGCTTCGATATCACTAATGATACCTGTTATAGGGTGAAAATGTGTCCAGTGCGTGTAATAAACTTTGGGTCGAAAACGCAGGTTATCAGTTAACTGTGTTTCTAATCGGGTATTAAAGAACCAGATTTTTGAGTATCGACCAGAATGTTTCCAGGCATTGCCATTATCTTTTTGCTCGCCTGTGCGTTCATACTCCTCAAATTGTGCTTCATCCATAGAGCCAGGTAGTTCCATATCAGCTTCAGAATAACTGAGTTCTGTGTCTAAGGAGTCCGATCCATTAAATTTAAAGGCATGCTTAAAGCTGATTTGATTGCTATCGAATTCATTCCAGTGCCGCCAATCATTATCGAAGGCGCGGCGAGAAGCGGTAATTGATATTGCATTGTTATCATTTAATAACATGGCATGACGTAAATTATAGTTTTCAGCACCTTCGTTACCTAAGCCAATGCGAATACGATTGCTATCAACATCAAAAGGTGATTTAGAAAGTATTTGAATAGTACCCCCTGCGGAGCCAGCAGCAAACAAAGAGCCAGGGCCTTTTGTGACTTCAATTTGTTCAATGTCTTGGGTATCAATAAAGTCAAAGCGCGAAAAGCTATCAGGATCGGTCATCGGTACGCCATCCCGTAGCACCATGATTTCCCGCACACCAAAATTAGCTTTTTGACCGGCACCTCGAATGATTAAGCGTACATCATAACCGCCATTTTTTGAGTCAATCAACAGCCCTGGCACACCTTGAAGCGCATCTTTAATATTCATCATTTTAGTGCTTTCTATAAGATCCTCACCAATGACCGTGATTGCTGCCGGCACTTCGCGGGTAAGTCGGTCAACACGGGTTGCCGTGACACTTAAGGAATCCAGTTTTAGAGCAGTTTCTTCTGAAAAAGCGGTAGCGGGGTAAATTGCCATGGTTATAAATAAGGGCAGAAACGATAAATGTAGAGTCTGGTTGGCTAAGCGCATGAGCTAAAATTTCTCTTGAGATTTAAATGTACAAAAGAGGAAAAGTGTACAAAAATATCAGCTATTTCCAAGAAAAATTTATTTTAATATCAAATGTTTAGCCATAACACTTAAAACAGGTCATATCCCTCAGTGATATGACCTAAAAAGCCCATTTGAGCTTTGTTTTGGTTTTGTGAGAAAATCTTGTTGCGCAAAAACGTGAAGGAGTTGGCATTTGTTTTGTTGCACTACACTCGTGTTTAAGATTGATGCAAAGGACTATAACAGTTATAATGTTAGATCCGTTTTTCGCGGCTCAAAAGGGTTCGGGCGCATTATTTTTTAGGGTGTGGCTGTCAAATTTTGAATATTTTAAAGATACTTTAATGGTTTCTCATCCGTAAAAAGCTGAAATCCGTCTGTATTTAAGAACTTAGAATCAAGTTTAAGCCGCTGGCCTTGCAAGCTGCTGTGGCAGAATATTAAAGTTAGTGGTGTGATTATGAAAAAAACAATAACAAAACAGACCGCGGCGTTTGAAGATAATTTCATTGCGGATTTGCGTGATCGCCAAATTTACGATCATG
>CAZXJK010000137.1:0-7603 GCA_964640895.1 uncultured Methylomonas sp. | reverse complement strand
AAGGCGGCTATTTTTTGTTGTTCTTCAATTTTAGGGAGACAAATATCTATATCTTCAATTGTCTTTTTAGAGAGGCTTGGTACTCCACCTGCTTCATTGTATTTTTTCCAATTTATTTTTTGAAATATTGCAAAAATAAACTTAGGCAATGATTCTTTAAAAGAGTGCGTGAAAAATAGTGTATCTACTGTCCAAAACTTTTCGTTTAAATAAGTTGGTTTATCAATCGTTCCTTTTCGACCTATACAAACGCTTTCCCCATCATAAAGATACTCACTTACAGAAGTCATATATCCACCTGTACCATAAACAGGTATATTGCCCTGATCTAAATGCTTATAGTCCTTTCCACTTCCAATAGTTAATATGCTTCCAATTTTACTAAGTATCCACCTTCCTGAAAATTCAGAAAATCTCAACGCTGGTACTTTGTCAAATTGTCGTAAAGGAAACACAACCATCTCATCTTTAATTAGTTCTTTAAAATAGGACTTCACTGATTTTATATCAATAACATCAACATGGTAGGGAAGTCTTGAGTCTTCAAAGGCTATTTTTATTTGAGCCAATAATTTTAGCTCTAGCTTATCTTGGCACTCAATAGCTAAATCTAAATCAGAACCGACTAAAGAGCTGCTTTTAGCACGACTACCAAAAACCCATGCTTTACTATCATTTGGCAGATATTTTTCTAAAATATCTTTAACGATAATAAATTCTTTTGGGGTGACATCAAATTTAATCTTCATAACTCGCTTGTATACTTTCGCATAAAAAGAAAACTTCATGATAAAAAGCAGGTAATTGCTCAACAATCTCTATAGCAATATCTTCATCATAGCCATGAGAAGTATTATTTCTATTTTCTCTATAAATATCCCACTCATCCCAGCTATGTTTAACAATGCCTAGTGTATAAGCTTGTCTAATTAAATTAGAGAGTTTTTCTCCGTCTATTTCCATAGGATCATCTGAGATAGTTTTTAAATATTTCCTGATTAATTTTTTAGACATATCAAAACAATATTCAAATCGTTGAATACAAGAACCCCTAACAAAGGTATTGCTGTTGTCTTTTTCGTATTCATGTAATGCTTCGTTGAGTGTCGCAATAGCTTTACTAAAGGCGGTTAAATCTAATTGATTATCGGACATTTATTTATTTCCCTTTAGCTGCTTAGTCATCTTGTCAAAGTCAGAACTAATTTTTTGGGTTTTATTAAATTTGTCATATTCAGAATGAGCTTTTTCCTTGGCTATTTCATTAGTGATAGAGCCAAACCCATCTAATACTTTAAAGTCATTAAAGCTTAGGAATTTATTAACGGACTCTGAAAATGCTTCCATTGTCATTGCTTGACGTTGTTCTATTTGATTTTCGATATAGTCAAAGTACGATGAGATAGTACGTTCTAGTCTTTTTATTTCATCTTCAGTTAAATAGTTTTTAGCTATTGATACATCTGATTTTAATACTCTGCCATCAGGTGCATTTTTATAGGTCAACATGCCAGCTTTTTGTTTGCTACTATCGACACGCTCATAAATAATCTCAGCGGCTGTTTGGCCTGAAATAGCATAATGAAATTTATTTTGAACATTGGCGTAAAAGTTTCTGGCTGTGCCTGAGCGATTATCATAATTAAGACAACACTCTGCAAATATATCTGTTATTTGTTGGTAGATACGCCGTTCACTAGTACGAATGGAACGGACACGTTCCAGTAACTCTCTAAAATAATCTTTACCAAAGTATTGGCCATTTTTAAGTCGCTCATCATCCATTGCAAAACCTTTGATGATATATTCTTTTAGAATGGTAGTTGCCCATATTCGAAATTGTGTCGCTTGGTGTGAATTGACACGATAGCCAACGGATAAAATAGCATCTAAATTGTAGTATTTAGTTTTGTATGATTTACCATCAGTGGCAGTTGTTCGGAAATCCCGAACAACTGAAATTTCATTGAGTTCGCCTTCTTGGAAAATATTGGTTAAATGCTGGCTAATTGTAGATTTAGACTTACCAAAAAGCTCTGCAATACGTTTTTGTGGCAGCCAAATAGTCTCATTGTGTAAGAACACTTCAACCTTAATATTGCCTTCTGATGTGCTGTACAGCAGAAACTCAGTTAATTCGTCTTTAAGTGTTATTTCATTATCCATTCTAATTTACTCTAAAATGGCGCACTGATACCAAGTTCAGTACAGAACTTAGTAATAGAGTCATTCGTTGCCAGCATGTCTTCATCCAGTGCTTTAAGCTCACGCGTGATGCTTTCTAAATCAATCGGCTCTTCTTCCTCAAAGGTATCAACATAGCGCGGAATATTAAGATTAAAGTCATTTTCTTTAACTTCTGCTAGTTTGGCTAAATAGCTGTATTTGTCTTCGGCTGTTCTTTCTCGATAAGTGGTGATAAGTTTTTCGATGTCTTCATCACGCAGGTAATTTTGGTTTTTGCGTTTTTCAAAATGATTGCTGGCATCTATAAAGAGTATGTCATCATTATGTTCTCGGCATTTTTTAAAGACCAATATGCAGGTGGGAATTGATGTACCGTAAAAAATATTAGCAGGTAGTCCAATCACCGCATCAAGGTAGTTTCTATCATCAATTAGATATTTTCTGATATGCCCTTCACTGCTGCCACGGAATAAAACCCCATGCGGCAATACCACTGCCATAGTGCCATTATCAGCAAGTTGATGAATCATATGCTGTACAAAGGCAAAATCTGCTTTGGTTCTGGGTGCAAGCTTTCCGTATTGGCTAAAGCGATCATCACTCATGTGTAATGGGTTCGCTGACCAATGCGCAGAGAAAGGCGGATTGGCAACAACGGCTTCAAAGCGTTGTTCTTGGTGTTGTGGATTTTCTAAGGTGTCTTCTTGTTTAATATCAAACTTTTTGTAATGAATACCGTGCAAAATCATATTCATTCGAGCCAAGTTATAAGTGGTTCGATTAAGCTCTTGCCCATAGAAGCTATCTATATCTTCAACTTCTCGGTTAATACGCAATAATAGCGAGCCTGAGCCACAGGTCGGATCATAGACTGATTTAAGACGTGTTTTACCTGTGGAGACGATTTTAGCCAGCACCGTAGACACTTGTTGCGGCGTGTAAAATTCACCGGCTTTTTTACCTGCACCACTGGCAAATTGCCCAATCAGATATTCATAAGCATCCCCCAAAACATCAGATTTTGGATCATTTAGGTTAAAGTTAATCTTATCTAAATGGCTTAATACTTTTGCGATTAAGGTATTTTTATCGGCTTCAGTTCTGCCTAGTTTTGAAGAGCTTAAGTCCAGGTCTTCAAATAGGTTATCAAAATCATCTTCTGACTCTGTGCCCATTGTGCTGCTTTCGATATTTTTTAATATCTCAGCCAGCTCACCTAAGATAAAGTTATCTTGGTTGTCTGAGTTGCCTTTTTTAGCTATCTCGCCGAATAGTTCTGAGGGCTTTAAAAAGTAACCTAAGCGATCAATAGACTCCTCTTTGATGGCTTCTAAATATTCTTGTCCTTCTTCGGTATTTTCATCAATGCTATCGTAGCTTATGCCATCTTCTTGTAAGATTTCATCCGCGTAGAGCGACATTCTACCCGAAAGGTATTTGTAGAATATAAAGCCTAATATGTAATCGCGGAATTCATCCGCATCCATTTTTCCGCGTAATGCATTGGCTATATTCCATAGCTGTTGTTCAAGGAGTTTTTTTTGTTCGTCTGTCATGTGATTCCTACTTCGGTGAGCTTAATTCGTAACAATTAGCTTATCGAATAAAAATGCTTAAGACAGTCTTAGATATGTGTCTAATAATGTCGTAATGTGAAACTAGCGACAACCCGACAAAACTAAAAATGAGATAACTTTGAAAAGAGAAAGAATGGTGGCGATAGTGGGGATCGAACCTACGACCTCAGGGTTATGAATCCTGCGCTCTAACCGGACTGAGCTATATCGCCTTATCTTGGGTGAGTTACTTGACAAAGAAACCCCGATAAAGAGCGGAAATTATAGCCGTTCTTTATCATATCGTCAACTATTTTTTACACATTAAACCTAAAGTGCACAACATCGCCATCTTGCACAATATAGTCCTTACCTTCTAAGCGCCATTTACCTGCATCTTTAGCACCCTGCTCGCCTTTATATTCAACAAAGTCAGCATATGCGACAACTTCCGCACGGATAAAGCCTTTTTCAAAATCGGTATGAATCACGCCTGCTGCTTGTGGTGCTGTTGCCCCCACTGGAATAGTCCAGGCTCTGACCTCCATAACACCTGCAGTAAAATATGTAGATAAGTTTAATAACTTATAAGCTGCACGAATAACACGATTTAAGCCAGGTTCTTCCAAACCTAAGTCATCCATAAACTCTTGCTTCTCATCTTCTTCCAATTGAATAATATCGGCTTCTATTGCGGCACAAACTGATACGACAACAGCACCTTCTTTATCAGCAAGCTCTTGTACTACATCCAGTAATGGGTTATTTTCAAAACCATCATCCTGCACATTAGCAACGTACATAGTTGGCTTAATGGTTAGTAAAAACAATTCTTTAATAATAACTAGCTCATCATCTGATAAATCTAAAGAACGCGCTTGACCACCGCCATCTAAATGTTTTAACAATTTTTCATAAACTGTTTTTTTAGCTAACTCTTCCTTATTGCCTGTTCTCGCCGCTTTAGCGCTTTTTGTTAAGGCTTTTTCAATACTGGCCATATCTGCTAGTGCCAATTCAGTATTAATGACCTCAATGTCGCCTAGCGGATCAATCTTGCCAGCAACATGCACAACATTTTCATCTTCAAAGCAGCGTACTACATGCACAATGGCATCCGTTTCACGAATATTTCCTAGAAATTTATTACCTAAACCTTCACCTTGTGATGCACCTGCTACTAGGCCAGCAATATCAACAAATTCGATAGTAGTCGGCAAAATACGATCAGGGTTCACTATTTCAGCTAGTGCATCCATACGTGCGTCAGGCACGGGCACTACGCCAACATTAGGGTCGATAGTACAAAACGGATAGTTTTCAGCTGCAATTTCAGCATTGGTAAGTGCATTGAATAAGGTTGATTTACCTACATTAGGTAAGCCCACGATTCCACAATAAAGTGCCATGATGTCTCTTGATTAATAAAAGTTTAAATTGGCTCAACAATTTGTTGAGATTTATAGATAGTTTTAATTATGCTTTAACCCTCTTTACCATCTGCTCTGGCTGTCGTTAAGATCGGCGCATAGGTAAAGGCAAACAGCGAGAAGGCAGCTAACCATAAGATAGTGGATGCATAAATGACATCGGCATACCAATTAGGTAACAACATCGGTAAAAACACTCTAACCAATGCGCCTAAATTAATCAGTGCAAACGCAATTGCCATTGCTTGCGAAGCTCGCAATATACGTCCAGTATGCCCTAAGGAAACTCGCGCCATTATGCCTAAAGTGATCACACCTATACCACCCATGGTAAATGCATGTAGTGCAATGGTGGTAGGTACAATTTGATAAGCACTTAATGCCGTCAATAAAAAGCCAATGATAATCCAAGCATAACCGACATACAGCACCCATAATAAAGGTACGAACCAAATTCTGAATACAAACCAATTATTGACCCTTAATATATTGACAACAACGGCAAAGCTAGCAGCAACTGCCAAGAAAAGACCAGAAACTTGCATAATGCTTAAAGCAAAAACCAAGAGTGCCGAGGCAATTGATAAGCCATCAAGCAATGGGTTGCGTATAGGCAAAACACCTGGCAAACCTTTTTCGGTAAAAAATGGAAATACGCGTCCTGCTATCACTAATATCATGACAATCATCAGTGCAATCACGATCTGAAAACCTGGCCATGCCGTATTATCAGTCCATTGCAAAATATCGGCATGAATCATACCGTTACCAAATGCCATCAAGGAAAGCATACCAATAAATACATAACCACGTGTATATTGTGCCGCCATAATTGGCTTAATGAGACACACCGCTAACATGGGTAAAAAGGCAAAATCAACTAGAGCAATCAATTCATCCGGCAGCAACTCCGAGTAAAAAGGCAGTATCCGCCCATAGACCCATAATAAAGCCAGTCCAGCTAAATTTGCCCCCGTAATCGTCTCTTGCCCCGTCCAATTGCGGACTGCTGTTAATAAAAACCCTGCAATCACTGCAACCGTATAACCCAATAACATTTCATGAGCATGCCAGTAGTTTTTAGCAAAGTAATTATCAACGACCAAACTACCATCATAGAGAGAGCGCCAGATAATAAGCAATACTAAGGCGGATAAGCCTGCTAGTGCAAAAAAAGTTCTGAAGCCTAAGGCAAACAGAGGAATATCAAAAGGTTTATTATCATTCATATAGTTTTAAGGGCTTGCTAACCAAGCCAATTCATTAGCAGTGAAACCCGCCTCTAAACGCATTTCGGTATTAAAAGGGCCTTTAGGCTTAGTATCTTTAAAGTATTTTAAAATCATACTTTTGAACGTTGCATCAGGGTCTAATTGTTGTTCTTGGCATTGCTGATTAAACCATTTCGAACCAAATTGCACATGCTGTTGCTCATCCTCTAAAATGCGAGTCAGTATCGCTACGCCTTCGACATCCTTTAAGGAACGCATTTTATCAATCATGCCTGGCGTTACATCCAAACCACGCGCCTCCATACAACGCGGAATCATCACCAAGCGCGCCAATACATCATTCGTGGTATCTTGTGCATGCTCCCAAAGCCCTTGATGCGCAGGCAGGTCACCGTAATCCATACCTAATTGACGCAAGTGGGTGCGAATCAAATTAAAATGAATCGCCTCTTCTTGTGCTACCTGTAGCCAATTTTGATAAAACTCTATGGGCAGACCACGGAATCGGTAAAGTATATCCCATGCAAGATAAATGGCAACAAATTCAATATGTGCTAAAGCATGGTAAAAAGCTTGCACACCTTCAGGGGAGCCTAATTTACGCCGTTTCATAAAGCGCGGTGCTAATAATTCAGGCTTTTGCGGAAAAGTAACGTTACTAATATTTTGGGGGGGCGTGATCGATTCGAACTGCAAATCACCTTGTTGGTATAATTGCCAAGCCTCCTCGGTTAAGGCAAGTTTTGCATCAATATCGGTTTGATGTAAACAGGCTTCGGCAAAGTCAAATAGATTGTTCATGGGTGTTATTTGTGTGGACAGAATACGACGGACTACAAAGCCGTATGGTAACTAGCAAAAGCGCCAAGAAACCTATCTTGATAAACAAAGTCATTATACGCCATCAGCTGACTGGTTTCACTGTGTACTTTAATAAGGAACACGGATTAAATAATACACGAATGTATACTTTTGGATTATTGCTTCATGATCGTACTAGGAATGCTGGTGCATAGCAGACTACGCAACTTATCGGGCAATATCGCCCGATATGACCTAAAAGAAATCATGCAAAGAGGAGGGGGCTTTTAGCTGTGATTTCACAGCCTTAATTCGCAGCTAAAAGCTCCTCTACAGAGAACAAAGGGGCTACCAACTTAAGACGGGACATCCAGTAATTTCATTGGGTTAGAAACAA
>CAZXJK010000136.1:0-7608 GCA_964640895.1 uncultured Methylomonas sp. | reverse complement strand
ATTAATAAACATCCCGAACATAACGCTTATCTTTTTTCATCTGATTAACATACTCTGTCGCTTGCTCCTCAGATAAATTACCTTGAGTAGCAATGACATCATGTAGGGCTTTATCAACATCTTTTGCCATGCGGTAGGCGTCACCACAGACATAAAAATAGCCGCCTTGCTCCAATAATGCGAATAATTCGGCACCTTTTTCACGCATGCGATCTTGTACGTATATTTTTTCTTCTTGGTCTCTTGAGAACGCTAAGTCAAGCTTTCCTAAAACACCGTTAGACTGCAGTGCTTCAATTTCATCTTTATAAATAAAATCAGTTGCCGCATTACGGTCACCAAAAAATAACCAGTTAATGCCTTTTGCTTGTCTGAACTCGCGCTCTTGTAAGAAAGCGCGGAAAGGGGCGATACCTGTTCCTGGGCCAACCATAATCATCGGTAGGTCGTTATCTTCAGGAACACGGAATACCTTGTTCGGGCTGAAAAAGCAACGTACTGGAGTATCGGCATCGGCTATATCGGCAAGGTAAGTTGAGCATACGCCTTTATGATCACGATCATGGCTATTGTAACGGACACTGCTAATGGTTAAATGAACAGTTTCTGGATTGGCTTTGCCGCTGGATGAAATAGAGTAAGCTCTATGTTGCAGTGGTTTTAATAATGCCAGAAATTCTGCTGCTGAAAATTGCATTACTGGGAATTGCAGTAATAAGTCTAAAGTATCACGTCCCCATAAATAATCAGCTAACTTGTCTTTATCTTCTGCTTGCAGAATATTGTTAAGTTCTTGATCACCTGAGCGCTTAGCAATTTCATCTATTAATTCTTTGCTGGGTAATTTGATCTCGAAATAGTCACGTAATGAATCACGTAAAGGCATTAGTTCACCTTTAACTGGCTCATCTTCATCGCCAGAACAGCCAATTGCCTTAATAATATCTGCGACCAGTTCAGGGCAGTTAGTTGCGATAACATTCAAGGCATCGCCCGCTTCGTAGCTTAATTCTGAACCAACAATAGAAATTTCATAATGACGAATTTCTTTTGATGAACTCTCGCTACTGAGTAAACGGTTGGCTACTAATTTACCTGGGAATGGGTTTTTACGACCATATTTGGCAGCAGCATTGGTATCGTTGCTATCAATAGTAATGCTGGTTGCGCCATCAGCCATTAATGGAATCGTATTGCTAATCCAGCTTTCGGCAGCATCATCAAAATCAACATCACAATCAACGCGATCATATAGACATTTAGCACCGAGCTTTGCTAAACGTTCATCCCAGTCTATCCCTGCTTTACAGAATAAATCATAGCTGGTATCGCCTAAGGCAAGTATTGAGTATTGCATGTTGCTAAGGTCAAGTGCATCATTTGTACTGATTGCATCCCATAGCATTTGGGCGTTATCCGGCATTTCGCCTTCACCGTAGGTGCTGGTGATAATCAGTAAGTATTCAAGCTTGGCAAAGTCATCAGCCTCAATTTCATCCATGCTTAAAACACAGGGGTTTAAACCATGTGCTTTAGCCGATTGCGCCGCATCAAGTGCAACGGCTTCTGAATTACCAGTTTGCGAGCCATATAGAATGGTGATTTTACGTGCGTTAGCCGCATCGCCTGAACCTGCACTTTGTAAAATATGAGAGTGCATACCTGCAAAAAAACCACCTAACCAAGCTTGTTGTGCTTCATTGAAAGGTGTGTTTTGAGAATTATTCGCTATTTTCATTGGGACTACTCTAAAAAAAGGGTCTCTATTTAACTGTATTGCCACGTATCTGTTGGCATAACCGAATTGCCGCGCCGTGCTTTCATTATAATTAGCAACAGTGCGGCAGCAAGAATGGTTGTTTATGCAGCTTCTTTGGTTTTGATAATGTCTTGAATAACGGTTTGGCTATTCAATGCGGCTAAATACTCAGAAACAGCTGGAATGCCTACCAAAGCAGCATTATTGATTTCTGTTTGTTCAATAATCCAATTGGTTGAACCAATAGAGTAAATGCTTTGCACATCACGTAGACTCAATGCTTGTTTATAGTCATTGAGGCGTTTATTTGCCAATATAATGGCCAGTTGTGCATCATCATAATTAGCATAAGCTTCGCGGGTTTCTTTGACTAAAGCATCTTGTAATTTGCGTGCTTTAGTGGTAATAAGTCGCTGTGCTTTGGCTTCGGCTTGCTCGACACTGTGCACTTGTGTCGTTGCAATCTGGGTTGCTTTATTGAGTACTGCAAAGCTATTAATCAAGTTAAAGGCTAATGGGCTGTCAATATCGCCGTAAGCAGGTGTTTGTCCTGCAAAGAGTACGCTATCGTTGGCATAAGCTTGCTGTACTTGTGCTATTTGTTGCTGAGCTTCATTAACAGCTAGTTCTTCAATGATCATTTTACGATCAACTGTTTTAGCAATAAAGTCTGCTGTTTGAGTTTTGTATAACCATAATGGAATAGCAAACTTAAAGTTCTGACGTTCGCTTGCCCAGTTATCTAGTAGCTTTTGTGCAACACTGGATTCTACGTATTCCGCATGTTGTTCCAACATATAAAGTACAAATTGCTCATGTGCACGAGCCGTGTCGCTATCTTCAGTTAGTTTTCTGATTTCAACTGATGAGGCATCATAAAGGTTGGTTAACTTGTCTTCAGGGTCATATTGGTAGGCATTACCACCCGACATGCCGTTACAGAAACCTTTACCAAAACTACCTAGGTTAAGTACTGCGCCATTCGTCATGTATTCGCAGGCGAAATCACCGACACCTTCAACAACAGCCATTGCCCCTGAATTACGGACTGCAAAACGGTCACCTGCTTCACCATTAATAAAGGTTTTACCGCCAGTTGCACCAAATAAAGTAAAGTTGCCGACTAAGACGTTTTCACCTGGTACTTTATGGCCACCACCCGGTGATTTGATAATAATAGTACCGCCACAGGCCGATTTACCAACACCGTCATTACAGGTGCCTGTATGTTCCATGCGCATGCCGTCATTATTGAAAGCACCATAACTTTGCCCAGCAGAACCGTACGTACGCACTACTAAGGTATCAGGTGCTAGATAACGACGTTTATGTTGGTTGATGTAAATTTTGGAATTGTCTGCAATTTGCTGCTCATTCAATTCATAGGCAAGCATGCGTTCAATATCCAGTGCAACTTGCCCACCCACTGTTTTATTGCGGTTGTTTAGTTTGAAAGTATCACCTTCAACAATGACTTGTTGCTGGGTGCCATTAATAAAGTCAGCTTTAAACTGTTTAATAATTTTATCATCAATAGAAAAATCAGCTTCTAGATAAACTGGGTTTGCCACTTTAACGATGGGTACATAGTGAAGTAACTTGGTGAAATCCATTTGTCCCACCATGCACTCATGATCCATTAAGTGTAGTAAGTCGGTTTGTCCGCGTATTTCCAATAGGCTTCGATAGCCTAGTGCCGCTAAAACTTCACGCACTTCATGTGCCAAGTTCATAAAGTATTGTGCTAATACCCGTGGGTCACCTTTGAACTCTTCATGGATGGTGGTTAAACCAGCAGGGCAACGTACGTTACAGTTTTTCGCCATCACGCAACGCAGCATCATTAATGCCGTGGTACCAAACTCAAACGAGTCAGCTCCCAAAATGGAAGACTTAACGACATCCGAACCATTTTGATGTGCGGCACTACAGCGCAGCACAACTTTGTCACGCAAGCCGTTAGCTGCTAATGCTTGGTGTACTTCAGCAATACCAATTTCAGGTGAGCGACCTGTGTTTTTCAAACTTGTTACCGCTGCCGCTCCTGTACCACCAGTATTACCAGCAACATTGATGACATCAGCACCTGCTTTGGCAACGCCAACAGCAATGGTACCAATACCTTCAGAAGATACTAGTTTAACGACAACTTTAACGCGAGCTGCTTTAGCATCGTGAATTAATTGGCCTAAATCTTCAATTGAATAGGTGTCATGATGCGGAGGAGGGCTGATTAATTCAACTTTAGGTGTACCACCCCGCGCTGCTGCAATTTCTACTGATACTTTAGCTGCAGGTAATTGTCCACCTTCGCCAGGTTTTGCGCCTTGGGCAATTTTAATCTCGATCTCTTCGATATTTAAATCGGCAAGATAACCTGCCCAAACACCAAAACGACCTGAGGCAAATTGTTTGATTTTGCTAGATCTAAGTGTGTTGTAACGGCTAGAGTGCTCGCCACCTTCACCTGAGTTGCTTAATGCACCGGCAATGTTGGTGCCTTGCGCTACCGCTTCATGTGCTTCAGCTAATAATGCACCATGACTCATGGCGCCTGTCGCTAGTACCGCAGTAATTTCATGTGCTGGTTGTACTTGGCTTAAGCTGATTAAGTTATGTGCCGTTTTTATATGCGTTAGGTAACTAGCAAAGGTACTGCTAGTTGCCGCAGCAAAGCTAACTTCAATGCTGTTATCTGTCACGATTAACTCTGCACTACCATCATTAAAGCGCGCTTTGAAGTGCGCGGCTAAATTTTCTAGGCGTTGTTTAGAGTTGTCATCGCTAAAGGCGATACTAAAGCTGGCATCATGTTTAGTTACTGCTAAACCGCGAATACAGAAATTAATATTACCTTGTAAATTCTGTTTGCCTAAAATAGCATCAAATTCTGTCGTTGCTTGTGCTCGTGTAATGTCAGCAGGGTAGCTCAAGACATCGCGTAAAGCAGCAGGACGGCTATCACGCTCTTCCATTAAGATGCGCGTGAAATTGCGATAAGCTGGTGTGATGCCAAAGTTATCAATTTGCTCGGGCGATCGTTTTTCATAGCCGAAATCAGTATAGGCACTATCACTCACTTCAGGGGATTTTTCTTGGTTGATATACAAGATATCTTCATCGGTCATGTGAATATATTCACGTACCGAAGCATTACCAAAAGTATGCCCTGCACCTTCATTACGTTCTTTAAATAAGCCTAAGAAAGGAATGTCGCTTTCAGCAGCGACGCTTAAGGATTTTGCATGCCATTCAGCTGCGCTGGCAGCAATATCTGCAAAACGTATTCCACCGACTGATGAATTAATATTAGGGAAATAAACTTGTAAAGCAGGTTCGTTGGTGTCTATATAGTTAGACTCAAAAAATTCACCACCAATATAGCTTTCAGCCGTACAGAGGCCAAATTTACCCATGATTTTCATCAGTGATTTTTCAACTGCTTTTTGGTAGCGATCCAATGCTGCTTGTTGTTGGTCGGTACTGTATTCTGAAAGGACGCGATTATGCACACTTAAAGGGCAAATTGCTGAGGCACCAAAACCAAGAATGGTGGCTACATCATGGGCACTAACGGCTTGGCCTGTTTCGGAGATTAATGATGAATTAAAGCGCAGCCCCTCTTGTACCAAATGTTGGTTAGCGGCCGAAATAATCAATAGCGCTGGAATGGCGGCTTGTTCTGTGCTGATGTTAATATCGCTCAGAATGATAATGCCAGTATTATTGCTGGCGGCTTCACCTACCTGTTGGCAAACTGCTGTTAAAGCTTGTTGCAGGTTTTTTTCATTTTGCTCTGCATCGTTAGTATCAACAGCGTATAAGGCATCAATAGTGACTGTGCTGACAGTCGTTTGCTGGCGTATTTGTGCTAATTGAGTGCGCTGTAGAATGGGGGTATTAATCACCAATTGCATGCTACTACTTTCAGAGAAATTAGGCTTGGCTCCGAGGGCAACGCGCAAGGTCATGCCATCACTTTCACGCAATGAATCCAGTGGTGGGTTGGTGACTTGTGCAAAACGTTGACTGAAATAACGTGACATGCCGCCTTCAGCACTGGATAGTGCATTAGGTGTAAGCCCGTAACCCATCGCAGAAATTTTCTCTAGGCCTGTGCTGAGCATAGGATCTAATAAGAATTTAAAGCTTTCTTGGTTAAGCGAGTAGGCAGTATGTTGTTGGTCGATATTAAACGCATGCTGATTATTAACACTGCTTAATTTAATTGCAGCTAATTCATCTAAATGAATGGCGCGCGCTTTTAATAAAGCATGGTAATCAGTTTCTTTGGCCAAGCGTGCCATCACTTGATGGCTGTCGTATGCTTCGCCAGTTGTGTGGTCAAAATACAGCATGCCGCCCGCTTCGATACGGCCACGTTTTAAGACATCTTGAGAAGGGAAGTCAATTTGACCTGCTTCTGACATGACAGCAATGTAATCTGTGGTTTCCACGGAACGTAAAGGGCGTAAACCAAGCCGATCTAAGCGTGCACCTACACGTAAGCCATCATTGAAAATTAATGCGGCTGGACCATCATTTTTTTCTTCATATAAACTGAAGTATTCCAGCATGGCTTTGACATCAGCAGGCAGCGTGGTGTCATTTTCCCAAGCCGGTGGCATCATCGCTAAAATAGCGGTGACAATATCCAGTTTATCTTCGTGAATACGGCGCGATAAGGTTTGGTCTAAACGGCTGGAATCAGATTGGCCCAGTGGGAAGACTAAGTGTTTGCCATGTTGTCTGGCAATGGCTTTTTCGCTTAAGCGGTTTTTCTTATCGGTATTCAATTCACCATTATGCGCCATGTAACGGAATGGCTGTGCCATCATGGTTGCAGGAGCGGTATTGGTAGAGAAGCGCGTATGGAAGAACAGGGTATTAATTTCGTGATCGGTATCGTACAAATCAGTGAAGTAAGGGATCACTTCAAAGGAATTTAAACGTCCTTTATAAACCTGCGTGCGTGAACTCATTGATAATGGGTAAAAACCATCTAATTCGTGGCGTGTAAAGCCCTCTTCTTCAATGGTTAATAGTGCATCTTGAATGAAAAACTCAAATTCTTCATGGCTGGCATCTTTCAGTGCCGCTGGGCGGCCAAAAATGACCTGCTTGATAGGTAGTTGTGCTTTGATTGATGCATCATTTACAATACTATTATCAATAGGAATATCGCGCCATTTGAGAATAGGTAAATCAAATTCTTTTAAATGGTTGTCAACCAAATCATGGGCAGCTGAATCGTAGTGACTATGATCTTCTGGGAAGAAAAAGTTGGCAACACCAAATTGACCTAATTCCAAGTCTTGCTTTGCAGTGATTTTACGAAAAAATTTGAGTGATAAGTCAATATTGACCCCAGCACCATCACCGATGCCTTCAGCACTCATACCTCCGCGATGTGGAATGGTACACAGTGCTTCGTGTGCTTTGGTAAGCAAGTCATGGGTTTGTTTGCTTTGCTTGTGGGTAATAAAGCCAACGCCGCAACTATCTTGCGAAGCATCAGGGTTATAAAGCATTTGATTTGTATTTTTTAAAGGGGAGTTTTTGTTCATTCATCCAGCCCGTAGCAACATGATGTAGGGTTTTTTACGTAGAGATTTTTGCTCTTAATTTGAAGCGGTATAAGTCGTTATGTGGCGCACGTACTTTTCCGTTCGGCACTTTAGTGATATGTGTGTTGTTCTATCTAAGTGACTTGTAAAACCATACTTATTAATTAAATTTTCATTTAGTGAAACTTTTCAATACTATCATGGAAAAGTCATTTTGTCATTGTTGTGGTGTTAAATCAGCGATTCAGCGTATTTTGCATTTTTTACCTTTAGTCACGCTCA
>CAZXJK010000135.1:0-7629 GCA_964640895.1 uncultured Methylomonas sp. | reverse complement strand
TTGCCTTTGTTGTTCTTTATGTTGATATTTTAACTTTTTTCTTTGTGCTGATATCTCAACGGCCGAAGAACCTATATGCTCTTCCCCGCGTTGTTGAGAGATTTGTACTTGTTTTTCTCGCTCTTGAAATCGCTGTAACTGTTTTTCTGATACCTTATGATAACAATGAGGGCAACTTACCCCTGGTCTATAATGTTCACTTTTTTTGTCATCTTCAGTAATAGGGTAACGACAAGCGTAACATTGATCGTATTGGCCTTTTTCTAGCTTATGGTTAACCGCAACGCGATTATCAAAGACAAAACATTCCCCCTCCCAAGACGAGTTTTTTTCGGGAACTTGCTCTAGATATTTTAAGATACCACCTTCTAAATGAAAGACTTCATCAAAGCCTTGTTGCTTTAAAAAAGCGGTAGATTTTTCGCAGCGTATCCCCCCCGTACAATACATGGCTACTTTCTTATGCTTTTTAGGGTCAAGGTTATCTGCTACATACTGTGAAAACTGTCTAAAGGTCTCAGTTTTAGGGTTAACGGCACCTTTAAATTGACCAATATTAACTTCATAATCATTCCGAGTATCGATTAATAAAACTTCAGGATCAGCAATTAAAGCATTCCAATTTTCAGGTTTTACATACGTCCCAACGATTTTTTTAGGATCTATATCTGCAACCCCCATGGTCACAATTTCTTTCTTTAATTTGACTTTGCTACGATAAAAAGGGTTTTCATTTTCATAGGATTCTTTGGTTTGAATATCAGTAAAGCGCGGGTCTGACTTTAACCAGCTCAACAGAGCATCTGTCCCTTGTCTATCGCCAGCGACTGTGCCATTAATACCTTCTTTTGCAAGCAGAAAGGTGCCTTTTATCTGATGATCAACCATGACTTTAAGCAATGGTTTTCTGAGTGCTTCAAAGTCATCTAAAGTGACAAATTTATAAAGAGCTGATACGACTATTTGTGACATATATACCTCTTTGCATACCGGAACGTAAAACCAGTGCAATGAATTTAAAAGGTGATATTTTACCGTACCTCTCTGATTTTTAACTAGCCTTTAATGAAGTTTATGCATGACAGATAACCCTGCTATCATATAATTTAGTTTGGAACCCCTCCTACGTCACTCTGTTTTGTACAGAGTCTTGAGAAAAATATCGAAAAATGAGTGTACTAGTTTTACAGATTATTATTAAACAATGGGATAAGAGTCAAAGAACAGCAGAACACGTCAAGTTGCGAGCTAATATCCCCGATAAATATCCACTGATCTTCCCTCCTGCCGCTTATATTTTTGATCAGAATTGTGTTATAGATCAACAGGGTGATGATATTCAAGGCAGTCGTGTAAAATATTTTAAGGACAGTGAGGGGCAAATAAAGTTTGATCGTTTTCAAATTGATGGAGACAACATCCTTGAATATTCTGGAGTTCAATCGCGACAGGTTCCCTTGCGTATTGGCTCTCTCAATAATCAATGGATACAATGCAAATATAATTGTAGGTATAGCATCTTTGAATCTGAACTCTTTTATTGGCTATATGAAGAGGTTACCTTGAACGCTATTTGTGTCAATAAATTAAATGAAAATTTATTTACACAGGCTGAACCAGCCATTACATATGAAGATTTCATTGAACTTGACAAGAGGAAAATCTCATAAAATTAACTAACTACGGTACTCACTTTCTCGTATTTCACAGGGCTTCATACGGGCAACACAAAGGGTATTATTAAACCCTTATTCCTAAACGTGTTGATACCTATCATTCTTAAGTAGGGCTTATTATGTCTTTTTTACTACGCTCATATTATTTTTATATTACCTTATTTCTTAGTCTATTTTTATTTGCTTGTGGTGAGCAAAATACTGCCGAACAGCATGCTACCAGTATAGAGCAACAGGCTCAGTACGCTAATATTGAGTTTGCAGTGATTAATATTGTCGAACAACCCTACGAAAACAAGCCTGCATTGCGTATCAACTTATCGGTGCCAATTTCCAAGCAAACCGAGTTTCAGTCTTTTTTAAAAGTCACCGATAAGCAGGGTCAACCTATTGATGGTAGTTGGGTTTTAGCTGCCAATGGCAAGCAATTATCTTTCCCGGGTATTGAGCCTAATCAAGATTACTGTATTACTGTTTTTAAAGGTTTGGTAGCGATTACTAAGCAGTCGCTATTGGAGGGTGTACAGCAAGATATCCATACACGTGACTTGCGGCCCTTTATTGATTTTGCTAGTAATGGTTCTTTAATTCCTGCTGAATTGGTCAAAGGTCTGCCAGTCGTCAGTGTCAATATTGATAAAGTCGATGTTGATTTTTATCGAGTCAAGACCGATAAATTGAGTCGATTCTTAAGGGAATGGCGCGGTAAATTAGCGAATACAGGCACTTGGCAAGTTGGGCAATATAGTGAGTATGCAGACTTGGCTTACTCAGGTCGATTTAACTTGCAGCCCCCTAAAAATGCACGCTATACCACTCACTTAGATATTCATGCTATTGATGCACTGCAAGTACCTGGCGTGTATTTGGCGGTGATGCGGGTCGCAGGGCAGTATCGTGATTATCAGCTGACTTATTTTACGATTAGTGATATTGGTATTCATACCCATACCTTGACTGAGCAATTGAATATTTATGTTAGTTCCTTGGCTTCTGGTAAAGCATTAGCGGGTGTGAATTTGGCTTTTTACGATAAAAAAGGCAAGCTACTTGCTGAATTAAACAGTGATAAAACGGGTGTTGCGCAGCTACTTAATAATCGTAAGCAAGCAAAGGTAATGGTTGCTACGCAGGGCAAGCACCTGACTGTGCTCACCCTGAAACGTGCTGCACTTGATTTATCTGAATTTGCAATTTTAGGCAGGGATTTTAAGCCACTAGAATTGTTTACCTATGGCCCACGTGATATTTATCGGCCAGGTGAAACGGTGATTATTAATGCATTATTGCGTGACTATAAGGCTGAGTCAGTTTCTACGCCGCCATTACAGGCAAAAATAAAACGTCCTGATGGGCAAGTATTAAGTAGTTTTGCTTGGCACGCTGATGAGACGGGCTTATATCATTATGAGTTTGAATTACCTCAGCATGCACGTACTGGCCAGTGGACTCTGCAAGTGGCTGTGCCGGGAGCAAGTGATTTTCGCTATCAATTTGCAGTGGAAGATTTTCTTCCTGAGCGGATGGCATTACAGCTAGGGAATACTGAACAATCATCTTGGGTGTTGCCTCCGCAGCCTTTAAAGGTAGCTGTTTCGGGGCGTTATTTATACGGAGCACCTGCTGCGGGTAATCGCCTTAGTAGTCAAGTGAGCTTAAGTGCTAAGCGTCATCCTCTTAGCCAGTATGCAGAATTTTATTTTGGTGATGCTGATGAAAAAATCCCTTATGCTGATAAGGCAGGTTTTGCTCCCAAAGATATACAATTGGATGGGCAGGGTCTTGGTTCGGTGGCAATCAGTGCGCATTGGGAGTCGGTCAAACATACACCCGTTAATATCGCATTAACTGCCAGCCTGTATGAAACAGGTGGGCGTGCTATTAATCGTTTTATGCATTATACCTATTGGCCGCAAGAGGTTTTGCTAGGTTTGCGTTCAGTGACTGATTTGGATGATATTGCCGCTAATAGTCAGTTAGAATTTGAACTGATTAATATTAACTCTGATGTCCAAAAGCAGGCAGCAGAAGTAACGGTTACCCTTATTCATGAACAACGCAGTTACTTTTGGGAGCAGGCTGAAGGGCGTGGCTGGCAACGTACGTATACCGAAACCAATGTGCCAGTATTTCATCAACAAATCAGCTTGCAAAATGCGCAGGCTAACATGTTGCAAGTTCCAGTTGAGCAGGGGCAATATTTATTAAGAGTCCGCAATAATAAAACGGGACAAACAACTTCATTACGTTTTAAGGCTGGCAATTATTGGTATGCACAAGCCGAACAAACTGCGCGTCCAGATCGAGTGGTATTGCAGTGGGATAAAAAGGCTTATCTACCAGGTGATATTGCACATCTAAAAATCATTCCACCGCATGCTGGTAATGGTTTTGTGTTGGTAGAAAATAGTCAGCAAGCATTGTGGATGCAACGCCTTGCAGTGCCAGCAACAGGTATGACCTTAGAATTACCAGTTGATAAAACCTGGAATCGCCATGATATCTATGCAACTGCCATAGTATTCCGGGCAGGTGATAGTCAACAAAAAATCACCCCAAATCGTGCGGTAGGGATAGTACATTTACCATTAGATAGTAGAGCGGCGCAGTTAGAGATAGAAATACAAACAGATACCGCTAAAATTCGCCCTGAAACGACTTTGCAAACGCAACTTACATTACATAATGCCCAAGCAGGTGAAACGGTATATGTGACCTTGGCTGCTGTAGATTTTGGTGTGTTAAGTATCACGGGTTTTACGACACCACAACCCTTGGATTGGTTTACGGCACAACGCCGCTATAGTATTGACCAACATGATGTGTATGGCAAAATTGTTGAAATTATTGAGGGAGATATTAGTAAAGTACGCTTTGGTGGTGATGCTGATTTAGCTGATGATGGCACTATGCCGCGCACTGAAGTCAAAGTTGTTGCACTGTTTACTGGCCCTGTACAGTTTGATGCTGAAGGGCAGGCAAGTGTTGCGTTGGATATTCCTGATTTTAATGGCAAGCTACGCCTGATGGCTTTAGCATATAGTAATGATCGTTTTGGTGCCGCAGAAGGCTCAATTACCGTTGCTGCACCCATTATTGCCGAAGCTGCTATGCCGCGTTTTTTGGCGGGTGGCGACCAGTCATTATTGACCTTGGATATTCTGAATCAAAGTGGAGTGGAGCAACAAGTCACCTTAAATATTAGTAGTACGGGGCCTGTTAAAGTGAACAGCCAAGCACAAACCTTGGTACTTAAGGATCAGCAGAAACAAATACTGCGTTTTCCGCTAAGCGCAGCGCAAGATTTTGGACAGGCAGAATTAAAATTAAGCTTAACAAATCAACAATCTTCTAATGAGAAAATTCAATTAAAACGGCAGTGGAAAATAGCTGTACGTCCTGCTTATCCAGCCATTAATAAGGTCATAAGAAAACAAATTGCAGCAAAAGCTAAAGTAAACGTGGTACTCCCTACTCAGCAATTTTTATTAAATTCCAGCCAAGCGACTTTAACACTGTCGAATGAACCCTCATTAAATATTCAGCAACAACTGCAAGCATTACTACGCTATCCATATGGGTGTTTAGAGCAAACTACGAGTAGTACTTATCCATGGTTATTTTTAAATGAGCAGCGTATCGCTCAGTTTAAGCTGCAAGACATTAAGCATCGTAATATAAAATTGGATTTAAGTGAGCGTCCTGCTGAAGTTAAACGTAGTATTGTACGTTTGGCGGGTATGCAACGTAGTAATGGTAGTTTTGGCTTATGGGATAGTCATGGCCGTGAGGAGCATTGGCTAACGGCGTATGTAAGTGATTTTCTGTTAGATGCGCGTGAACATGGTTTTCAAGTACCAGGTACCGTTTTGAACAAAGCATTAAAGCGTTTGACCCAATACGTTAACCAAGCCGGGCGCATGTATAATGATGGCTATAGCCCTTACCCTAAGCATAGTAGCTTTGCTTATAAAGCTTATGCGGGCTATGTCTTAGCACGTTTAAATCGAGCACCATTAGGCTCCTTGCGCACTTTGTATGATCACCAGCGCGAACACAGTCGCTCAGGTTTACCATTGGTGCATTTAGGTTTGGCACTGATGCAGCAAGGTGATAATAAACGTGGTCAAGCAGCGATTACGCAAGCCTTAACAATAGAGCGTTTGCCACGCTTGTATTTGGCTGATTACGGTAGTCCGTTACGTGACTTAAGTTTAATGACTTATTTATTGAGTAAGCATAAGATTGTTAATACGGCGAGTGAGCAATTAATTTTTCAATTGACAGATAAATTAGGTACACGCCAATATCTCAGCACTCAAGAGCGCAATGCTTTATTTATGACAGCTATTCAGTTAAGTGTTGATCCTGAAAGTGCTTGGTCGGCAGAATTGATTTGGGCAAAAGTTAAACAGAGTCTTAAGCAAACTGAACGTTATCAAGCTGTTTTTAAAGGGAAGGGTATTCCGAGTAAAGTGAGTGTGCGTTCGACTTATACGCAACCGTTATATTTGCAACTTCAGCTTAAAGGTTATCCGCGTAAAGCACCAACAAAAGCTATGGGGATTTTTACGCTACAACGTGACTATTATTCATTAGCAGGCAAAGCGATTGATTTGGCTAAATTAAAAGTAGGTGAGTTGATTTTGGTGCATGTGCAAGTCAAATCCAAAGAAAGGTTGATCCATGCTTTAGTGGTGGATTTATTACCTGCAGGATTTGAGCTGGAAAATCAGAACTTAAAAAATAGTATCAAATTAGAGGGTCTACCCATTAAAATTGACGGCGATTATTTACAAGATTTGCTGTATGCGACGCGCGTGGATTATCAAGAATATCGTGATGATCGTTATGTTGCTGCGTTGGATTTACATGCAGGCCGAGCTAATAATTTGTTTTACTTAGCCAGAATGGTAACCCCTGGAACTTATACGATTCCACCTGTTTATATTGAGGATATGTATCGACCTTATATAAAGGGAATTGGTAAGCAGCAGCCAGTAGCTGTCATCAAATAGTTGTAAGAAAGGGGCGGGAAAAGAGTGGTTGATGAACTTGAAAGAAGTTCATCAACACAAGGGAAAGTTAGTCTGCGATTTTTAACAACCAACCTTTTTGTACAGGACATCTTTTGGCGTGTACATTGACTTGAATACGTGCCGCAGTATTTTCTAAAGAGGCGGGTAATTCACCTTTGAATAGAATAAAGCCAGTTCTGACTTCAGATGAAAGTTCTACCGGAATCTTTTTAGCCGTGACTTCAACAAATTTTATTTCACTTTCTTTAAGACCATTAACCCAAAAAGAAAATTTAGCTCTGGGAAAAACTACATCCAAGTGTTTCGGTTTAACGTGATTAATAATGATTGCTTTACAGGCGCTTTTGCCATTTTTATTGACACTACTACCATGGCCAGCATGACCGCCAGCTGCCATTGCACTTGTAGATGCTATGCTAAGTAAAGAGATGAGAGCGGGTATTAAGATGGACTTTTTCAATGTTTTGCCTCTATAGTGAATAGTAAGTCAGTGTTTCGCATCGTCGCATTATTTGGACCATGAAAATGGTACTAGCGAAACATTTACAGTATCTGCGACAGAGCATTGCTATTATTTAAATTATTAATGCAACTATATCTGCGCAGCGTATATAACAGGCTTATTATATTATGATTATAGGATGATTAAAATGCTGATGAGCTATGAATCTTAATTATTCCGAAACACGCTAGCAACGCTTTTGGTGCGGCTTTATCGCAAAGTCGGTATATCAATAAGAGTTATTGAGCAGGAAGCAGCCTACATGGTGGGAGCATATCTTATTGTTTTGGCACTAAAAACCAGCATTGTGTATTTCTTTGTAGAATTTGATCCGGTCGGTAACTTTTTTAAGTGGTTTTGGCAATATCGATAGTTTTAGGTTGAGAAATAAGCGCTCTTATTTCACATCTTA
>CAZXJK010000134.1:0-7708 GCA_964640895.1 uncultured Methylomonas sp. | reverse complement strand
GGAATTATTGAAGTCCCCCTGTTATTCAAACTGTCCCGTCTTAAGTTGGTAGCCCGCATTTTTATCTATGACTCCTATGCCTGTCGCAAAAATAAAGGTATTCATATGTCTATTTGAATAAACTGGATCAGTTTGTCAAACATCAATTAAAGTGTCAGCTTTTTTTACGCTATTGTGATGACTTTGTATTGCTCTCTGACAGTCGTGAACAATTGCTAATGTGGCGTGCACAAATCGAATATTTTTTACAAACTGAGTTGGCACTTACATTAAATACTCGGCGTGAAAAGTGTCAGCCTTTAAGTGACGGTGTAGATTTTCTGGGCTATATTGTGCGCCGGGATTATAAGTTGCCTCGGCGGCGAGTGGTGAGCCAATTAAGGCAGGCTTTAAAGGGTTATCAAAAGCAATTGGTCGAGCGGCACGATTTGGTTTTCCTGTGTTGCGATAAAGTAAGGCAAAGATTGGCGGTCTCTTATATTATGATGGTAGAAGGCGGGTAAAAGTTTGTTAGAATAGTTGCTGCATTTTAAGGTATGGGGATGTTGGTTATATGGTAACTTTATTTAAATCTAGCTGGGGTGGTCTATTTGTTATTGTGGCTGGTTTTTTATATACCTTGGCGTTTGCCCCTTTTGATTTTCCGCTATTTGCCTTGATGGCATTAGCGATATTGAGGCTTTCCCTTTATGAATTGACTGTGAAAAAAGCGACATTGAGAGGTTTTTTATTTGGCCTAGGAATTTTTGGCAGTGGTGTGTCTTGGGTGTTTGTTAGTATGGTGGTTAATGAGCAAACAAGTTATATCATGCCAGCCCTAATGACATTATTTTATTGTAGTTTTTGGGCTATTTTTCCTGCATTAGCAGCCTATCTTTATATAAAGCTGCAAAAAAATAACAGGTATGATTGGCTGCTATTTGCGGCAGTGTGGATATTTGTCGAGTTTATTCGAGGAGAGTGGATTTTAAATGGTTTTCCTTGGCTGCAAGTGGCCTATAGTCAGCTTGACACCCCATTATCAGCTTATATTCCTATTGTAGGTGTATACGGAGCTGGGCTTATTGCGGTAATAATGGCTGCATTTTTAGCTGAAATATGGCTAATGCCGCAACATAGAAAATTATGTTTAATATCCATTATGCTATTTTTTATAGCAGGTGGGTTATTAAACAATATTAATTGGACTAAGGTAGAAGGGGAGTTAATTAAAGTTACTTTAATCCAAGGTAATATTGCACAAAAGGATAAGTGGGCACTAGAAAATAGAAATATAATTTTAAAGCAATACTATGATGACAGTGCCGAGCACTGGGATTCTGACATTATTATTTGGCCAGAAACTGCAATTCCTGCTTATTATAGTGATGTTAAAGATGACTATTTACTGCCATTAGAGCAAGAAGCGCTTCTGCACAATACTGATATTATTACTAGTTTACCTTATAAAGATATCGAGGGACGCTTATATAACTCAGTGTTAGTCTTAGGTAAAAATAGGGCAATGTATAAAAAGATGCACTTACTTCCCTTTGGCGAATATTTGCCGTGGCAACCAGTATCTGGTTATGTGCTAGGCTTGATGGATATTCGCTTAGGTAACTTTAGTGCTGGAGAGCCTGAGCAAATCTTATTACAAGCAGCAGGACATTCATTTGTGACTTCTATTTGTTATGAAGATGCCTTTGGAGAGCAGAGTATTCGCTCTATTGAGCAGGCAAGATTTTTAGTGAATGTTACCAATGATGGTTGGTTTGATGGTTCGATTGAACCCTATCAGCATATGCAAATTGCTAGAATGCGAGCGTTGGAATCTGGACGATATTTATTACGGGTGACTAATACGGGGGTAACAGCCATTGTTTCTGCAAAAGGTAAAATAATTAAGGAGGCACCTGTTAGAAAACGGTATGCGATAACGGCAGATATTCCGCCTATGGCAGGCTTAACGCCATATGCGCGTATGGGAGATAAACCTGTTATGGCATTAGTTTTATTAATATTGCTAGGAGCAGTGCTTAATAAGTATCTAAATATTAGAGTGCAAGTTTGAGTGCAAGTTTAAATTTTGAGTGCAGATAGTGTTATACGTTCTTAATTTGTAGAGTTCTGTTTATAAATAAACATAACTCTACAATCAAGTGATTTCTTATTTTTAAGTATGGATCTCTATATGTAATTCTCTGAATTCATTCGTTAATTTATGATTAGGCAGGTAATGAACCAACGGCTGTGAGGCAGAGTGTGATTCGCGCACCTTTACTGAAGGTGAAATTTTACTATTTAATACAGGTAAGCCTTCTGCAATAAGTTCATCAACCAGTTGTCTAGGTAAGCGTGCTTGAGCTTGAAATTGGTTAACAATAATGCCTTCAATTTCCAGGTCAGCGTTATGGTCGGATTTGACTTCGGCTAAGGCTTGCATTAGCGTGAATAGAGCTTCTCGGGCAAAAGCATCACAATCAAACGGGATTAAGCATTTATTGGCGGCGATCAGTGCTGATTGACTATAGAAGTTGAGAATAGGCGGGGTATCAATATAGACCTCATCAAAGCCTTCTAGTTTATCTAGCTCTTCTTTTAATTTAAAAATCTTATAACGTGACTCTAAACGACCTTGTAATGGTTCTAATTCAGGGTGTGATGGCAGGATAAATAAATTAGGGAAGGGGGTTTCATGGATAACGTCTTCTAAGCCACCACTTTTTCCGCCAAAAAGCCCTAAACTTAAGCAACCTTTAAAAAAACGAGCAATGGTTTTTTCTGAATCTGTTACTTTGCTGCCTAATAAATATTGGGTAGCATTTCCCTGTATATCCAAATCAATCACTAAGGTACGTTTACCTTCCATGGCACTAATTGCAGCTAAGTTACATGTGATGGTAGATTTTCCTACTCCGCCTTTTTGATTAAAGATGACCCTGCGCATTCTGTTCCCCAATAAATCTAATAATTAAAGTATTATTATATGATATAAGTAAAATTATGACCGTATAAAAGTTTCGGCACCACACTCAGGGCACTCTGGAATGATACTGGTACTTTTAAAGGCGATCACTTTATCGCACTTTTTGCAATGCAATGTACCTGGTGCCGTTACATCACCTGTCTTATATGGATGGCTATACTGTTCAGCTGTTTGTGATAATTTTGCTAATTCGATGCGTGTTTTATCCGCGATATTACGAAAAGAGTCGAGTGCAAAATTTTCTAATAACTCAATATCAAATTTAAGCCATTCAGTGAGCGAGTCGTTGCTGTCATCAGCAGTGTTATGTGCTGCATGATGTACGTCTCTGGAAACTGCATCAGCAATATGACTGATTTCATCTTGTGATAAGCCCCCTATTTCACTGATTTTTTCTTTTGCTAATTCCAGATTATCAGCAATAGAGTGGATGGTATCATCGGTTGCTTCATACATGTATTCCATGAAGTCGTTGTAGGCTTTGGTTAGTTTATTTTCACTCATAAGAATTGCTCCCTAAAAAGGCTTTAGATTTACTTCACTGTAAGGTATTCTAACGCTTTTGAATGCAAATTGACGAGTAACAATGCAAGAAAATTATAAACCACTAGAAATTGAGTCCGAAGTACAGGCTCAATGGGAGCAATCAGGCGTATTTCAAGCTGCTGATGACGAGAACCAAGAGAAGTATTATTGCTTGTCAATGTTTCCTTATCCTAGTGGTCGACTGCATATGGGGCACGTGCGTAACTATACTATTGGTGATGTCATTAGTCGTTACCAACGTATGCAAGGTAAAAATGTTATGCAACCCATGGGCTGGGATGCTTTTGGTTTGCCCGCAGAAAATGCGGCCATGAAACATAATGTCCATCCTGCAGAATGGACTTATGAAAATATTGATTATATGCGCGACCAACTAAAGCAATTGGGTTTTGGATATGATTGGAGCCGTGAATTAGCAACCTGTGACCCTGAGTATTACCGATGGGAGCAATGGTTTTTTCTACAATTATTAGAAAAAGACTTAGTTTATAAAAAAACTTCGGCAGTAAACTGGTGTCCGCATGATCAAACAGTATTAGCTAATGAGCAAGTGATTGATGGTTGTTGTTGGCGTTGTGATACCGCTGTAGAAAAGAAAGCGATTTCACAATGGTTTTTACGCATTACTGCCTATGCCGATGAGTTACTTACTTCATTAGATAAAATGCAAGGCTGGCCTGAGCAAGTCAGAACCATGCAGGCAAACTGGATTGGACGTTCGGAAGGCTTGGAAATGAGTTTTGCGGTAGAAGGCATGGATGCTGTGGAGATTTATACCACACGCCCAGATACTTTAATGGGGGTAACTTACTTAGCTGTTGCTGCTGAACACCCTTTGGCGTTAACCGCCGCCAAAGATAATTCCGATATTGCTGCTTTTATAGAAGAATGTAGTCACACGGAAACGTCGGAAGCCGCCTTAGAAACGATGGAAAAGAAAGGCATCGCTTCAGGTTTTTCTGCAAAACACCCAGTGACAGGTGAGTTAGTGCCTGTTTGGATTGCCAACTTTGTATTAATGAGCTACGGCACAGGTGCGGTAATGTCAGTACCTGCACATGATCAACGTGATTATGAATTTGCGCAAAAATATGGCATAGCCATAAAACAGGTTATTTTTGCAGGAAATGATACTGATGACAGTATTGCTGAGCAAGCTTTTACTGATAAAGGGGTATTACAAAACTCGGCAGAATTTGATGGCTTGAGTTCTGCTGAGGCAGTATCCGCGATTGCAGACAAATTAGAGCAGGAAAACAAAGGGCAACGCAAAACAAACTTCCGTTTACATGACTGGGGGGTATCTAGGCAACGCTACTGGGGAACTCCTATCCCCATTATTTATTGTGATGATTGTGGCACAGTGCCTGTTTCAGAGGCTGACTTACCTGTTGAGTTACCTAAAGATGTGGTATTGGATGGCTCAAACTCACCGTTAGTCACTCATGCCGCTTTTTTGCACGTTGATTGTCCTAAGTGTGGTAAAGGCGCAAAACGTGAGACCGACACCTTTGATACCTTTATGGAGTCATCTTGGTATTTTGCGCGTTATGCCAGCAGTAAAGCTGACTCTATGCTGGATGCCAGTGCAAAATACTGGTTACCAGTAGATCAATATATTGGTGGTATTGAACATGCGATTTTACATTTATTGTATGCGCGCTTTTTTACCAAATTAATGCGTGATGAAGGCTTATTGGTTTGTGATGAACCGTTTAAAAATTTATTAACCCAAGGTATGGTGTTAATGGATGGCACCAAAATGTCGAAATCAAAAGGTAATACTGTTGATCCACAAGGTCTAATTGCTGAGTATGGTGCAGATACGGTACGCTTATTTATTATGTTTGCGGCACCGCCTGAGCAATCTTTAGAGTGGTCTGATAGTGGTGTTGAAGGGAGCTTTCGCTTCTTAAAGCGATTATGGCGACAAGTACATTTACATGTTGATGCGGGTAACGCAAGTGCTGCAATGGATAAACAAAGTTTGACGGCTGCTGAAAAAGATTTGCGCAGACATGTACATCATGCCATTGAAAAAGTAAGTGATGATATTGGACGTAGGCATCATTTCAATACCGCGATTGCTACCAATATGGAATTACTAAATACTTTAACCAAGTTTAAAGGAGATGGCGCTAATGCGGGAGCCATTCGTCAAGAAGCATTAGAAGCAATTGTTTTAATGCTATACCCGATAGTTCCGCATGTGTGTCAAAAACTATGGGAAGGTTTAGGTAGAGCGGAGGATATTAATTATCGATGGCCTGCTGTTGATGCGAGTGCATTAGTGCAAGATGAGTTACAAATGATAGTGCAAGTAAATGGTAAATTGCGCGGCAAGATTATGGTATCTGCGACTGCGAGTAAAGAGTCTATAGAGGCATTAGCTATCGCTGAAGAAAATGTGGCTCGCTTTTTAGAAGGCAAAGCGATTAAAAAGTTAATTGTTGTCCCGAAAAAACTGGTGAGTATCGTTGTTTAGCTCAACAACCATGTTAGCTAGCAATAAAATAAAATTTGTTTTATTGCTAGCATTACTACTGAGTGCGTGTGGCTATCATTTGCGTGGAGCTATCGAGTTGCCAGAGGCACTCAAAAAAGTTTATGTGCGTGGTGCCTCGCCAGAATTGGCGGAAGCAATAGCTTATACCTTTAGGTCTGCAGCAGGCTCCTTAGTTGCAACACCGAGTGATGCGGGCATGATTTTAAATGTAATTCATGAAGATTATCAGCGGCGTACTATTTCACTGAGCAATACTGGTTATTCGAATGAATATGAATTGGTGTATCGATTGACTTTTGATCTGCAAGACAATAAAGGCAATATCTTGGCAGCAGAACAGACGGTTGATGCTTCCAAAACTTATTATAATGAGCAAAGCGGGGATACTTTGATTTCTAAAGGCAATGAAGAGAATTTATTGCGTAAGGAATTGTATCAACAGGCAGTACGTTCCGTGGTGGAAAGGGCACGGGCTGCATTAAATAAAGCAATGCCGTAAGTCATGTGGTTAACAACAGAGCAGTTCCCCGCAGCACTGGCAAAAACCAAGCAGCTTGCACCTATATATTTTTTCAGCGGTGATGAACCTCTGCAATTAGGTGAAGCTGCTGATGCAGTACGCCTAGCAGCTAAAAAAGCAGGTCATGCTACACGTGAAGTATTGACCGTTGATACTTATTTTAGTTGGGCAGAATTTTTACAAGCTGCCGATTCATTATCAATATTTTCTGAAAAAAAACTGATTGATTTACGCATACCCTCGGCTAAGCCAGGTACAGAAGGTAGTAAGGTCTTGGTAAACTACTGTGCTCGTTTGCCCGAAGATACCATATTACTGATTACTGCAGGCAAACTGGAAAAGTCGGCCAAAAAATCAAAATGGGCTAGTGCGCTGGAGCAACAAGGGGTAGCCATGCAAGTCTGGCTCTTAGATGGCAAGGATTTGATTCAATGGCTACAACAGCGGCTACAACGTCGTGGACTCAGTACTAATAATGCTGGTCTACGTATTATTGCTGGGCGTGTCGAAGGTAATTTGCTGGCTGCTGCACAAGAGATTGAAAAGTTATATGTACTCTATGGGCAAGGGACATTAACGGAACAGCAAATTCAAGAAGCGGTCGCCGATGGCTCGCGTTATGATGTGTTTAATCTGGTTGATGCCGCACTGTCTGGTCGAGTAGAGAGGGTACTTAAGATTCTATCTGGCTTGCAACATGAAGGTATTGCTGCCCCTGTTGTACTTTGGGCTTTAACCCGTGAACTACGTAACCTAATTCATATTCAGAAAAAAATTGCAGCAGGCCAAGCACGCAATGGTGTATTTATGAAGCACCAGGTATGGGGTAAGCGGCAGCAATTGGTAACATATGCGCTGAATAAGCTTAAGCGACCTACTTTATTGTCTGCATTATTAGTGGCGGCGAAAGCTGATCGACAAATTAAAGGTGAGCAGGAAGGGGATTGTTGGGAAAGTATATTAAGCATTACTTTGATGATGGCTGGGGTAAAAATTTAGCTTTCCAATCGATTTTGTTATACATAATTCACTATACTCATTGAGTTTAAGAAAATTTGATTATCCATATTTTCTATATATTCAAATGCTCTGGTTTAAAGATTAACATTTATGCCGGGTGTGATTAAAAGTGTGTGGGATTTTCAAAAATATTAAGCAGCTATAGCGG
>CAZXJK010000133.1:0-7731 GCA_964640895.1 uncultured Methylomonas sp. | reverse complement strand
AGTTGTTTCTAACCCAATGAAATTACTGGATGTCCCGTCTTAAGTTGGTAGCCATTTTGTTGAAACGAAGATTACAAATGGAATTCTTGAGGGAATTAATAGTAAGGTTCAGTTGGCCAAGCGACGAGCTAGAGGTTATCGAAATGTTGATAATTTTATCAACATGATTTACTTTCTTTGTGGTAAGTTAAAATTCGATTACCCACTGTATTTCACATAGAGCCCATTTCCTGCTTCTTTTATTGCTAAATCCCCTGCATACTGCATATCTTATACTCCAGTACTCTCCCTCTGTCAAAATGTTAGCCACAAGCTTAAAGGAGCTAAACCAGTTAGCACTCTTACAACGTATGATAACTAGGTTCAGATAACATTCAATCACCACGCACCATACAAATCATGCACCTATACCTAAAATTTTTGCTTATCTCGCAACACATTACACAAATATTTAACCACGATTTATTTAATGTCATACAATTTAGTATTACCTTTAGTTGCTAACAAATGATCTAATTAATCCAAACTAATACATATAGGCTGTTCCCATATATGTGTTGTAGCATCCCAATTGGCTAAGCGACTTTAAGCGTATAACTCGATGTTCCAGTTTTTAATTGTTGCTTTTCAGAAAGTCAGCAAAACAGGCGCGCCATGCTACCTCACGAAATTCAGGGACTCCTGTCACCTGAATTCGTTCACCTACGCAGCGAATGGGGGATGCCCTGAACGCCCTGCGTCCGTAACGACTGCGCACAAAAGCAGCTCCGTCATGACTACCTCAAATGGCTGGACGGCTATTCGGAATGCAATTCTTGCTCCTCTCGCGTGCTGCTAGCACACGTCGAATCAGCAAATTGCCCTGTCGCCTATCAGGGACTAAAAATCATCACTTCGCTAAGCTCCGTTTCCCTGATTTTCAGCGTAAGATGATAGAGAGGGAGTGGTTTTCTATAGGCATTGATATTTGTGATGATCTAATTAATGCTATCCCTCTAGTTTTCAGCACTTCCTAAAATCAAGCTAAAAAAACTGGAACATCGAGTATAACTTATTAAGTTTTCAAGTATTAGTGCTTGTAACAGCAATGTTTGTTAAAATTACTACTGTTTATTAAGGTATAGAGGGGAGCCATCTACTTTATCTTCGCTCCTAAACCTTAATTATTAGCGTTATATTAATGCCTTCGCCCTTATCAATTAGCTTACATGCCTCAACAGCAACATTTACTTCCTTACTTATCAAATAGTGCTCGGCTTTTTGCGGGCATTGCAGGACAGCCTTGGTCTGTGTTTTTAGACAGCGGCCTACATGATAGTCGCCAAGGTAGGTTCGATATCTTGGCGGCAGAACCCGTGTGTACTTTGCTTACTCAAGGGACACAGACTCGTGTTATTAGTGCGACGACTGATTTTACTTCTACTGATGACCCGTTTGCATTAATTAAACAACAACTGCCGAAGCACCCTACTTTATCTGACTTGCCTTTTAATGGCGGGGCGATTGGTTATTTTGGCTATGATTTGGCGCGACAATTAGAGAAAATTCCTAATTTGGCAGCAGATGCCGAGCATATTCCTGATATGGCGGTGGGCATTTATCAATGGGCTGTCGTGGTTGATCATTCGACCGAGCAAAGCTATTTGGTTGGTAGTGCTGATAATGAACAACATTGGCAAGCTTTGATTGCACAATTTAGTCAGTATCCAGTGATAGAGGCAGGTGCGCAGACTTTTCAAGTGACCAGCAAAGTCACAGCGAATATGACTGAGGCGGAGTATGCTGAAGCATTTACAAAAATTAAGCATTATTTAAAAGAAGGCGATTGTTATCAAGTTAACTTGGCGCAACGCTTTGTTGCAGATTGTCAAGGGGATCCGTGGGTAGCTTATTCGCAATTACGCGTCCTGAATTCAGCGCCCTTTAGTGCCTATTTAAATGTGCCTGGCGTACAAGTTTTAAGTTCTTCACCTGAGCGTTTTTTGCAGGTTGTAGACGGTGTAATCGAGACTAAACCTATTAAAGGCACGCGCCCACGTAAGGCTTGCCAAGATGAAAACCAGCAGCAGATTGCTGCTTTGCAAAGCAGTCATAAAGATCGCGCTGAAAATGTCATGATCGTGGATTTGTTGCGTAATGATATTAGTAAAAATTGTATTCCTAGTTCGGTAAAAGTACCTAAATTATTTGCTGTAGAAAGCTATGCAACTGTGCATCATTTAGTGAGTACGGTCGTTGGGAAATTGGCTGATGATTGTCATGCTTTAGATTTATTACGTAGTTGTTTTCCTGGTGGGTCGATTACTGGCGCGCCTAAAATTCGTGCGATGGAAATTATTGAAGAGTTGGAGCCTAATCGGCGGGGTGTTTATTGTGGAGCCATTGCTTATATCGGTTTTGATGGCAATATGGATAGTAATATTGCCATTCGTACTTTAGTGCATTCTGAGCAGAGCATCCGCTTTTGGGCGGGGGGCGGCATTGTGAATGATTCAGTCTGTGCGGAAGAATATCAAGAATGTTTTGATAAGGCAGCTGCCATGCTACGTTTATTAGCGAATTTGCAAGCGACATGATTGTGCTAAAACTAGGCGGTAGTTTATTATCAAATACTGAATCTTCGTCTTTAAGGCAGTGGTTGAGTTTGGCAAGTGAACAGGGCAAAGGTAAATTAGTGATTGTACCTGGTGGCGGTGTGTTTGCTGATCAAGTGCGTTTAATGCAAAAACAGTGGCATTATAGTGACCAAACAGCACACTACATGGCTTTGCTTGCCATGCAGCAAATGGCATTATTATTACAAGGCTTATGTTCTCACTTAGTGATTATTGATCGTGTTGCCGCTATTGTGCCTGCATTAGCCCAACAACAGGTGGTCCTCTGGTCGCCATTGGCAGAGGAATTAGATGCTGCTGGTGTGCCAGCAAATTGGGATGTGACATCTGATAGTTTAGCGGCTTGGTTGGCGGTGCAGCTGGCTGCGGCCCAATTAGTATTGGTTAAATCTGTAGAGATTTCAGCAGATCAGTCTGTCGAGCAATTAGTGGCATTAGGGGTTATAGATAACGCGTTTGCACAGTTTGTGCAGGGGCAAGATTTAGCAATACGCTGCCTTGAGCGTCAGCAGTTGTCCATATTCGCGGCTTGTTTAACCTAAATGGCCTGTGTAATTTAATATGTCAAAATATAGTCAATCACATTCTTTATTATCAATACGAGGCTTAACGGCGAGATCGATTAACTTGCTCTCCAAGTTTATTGCACATCGGTTTCAACATGCTTATTACCGCACCAAAGAATCTATGGGCCAGCATAAACGTGATTTGGTGGTGCTACGCGTAGAAGAGGCCAGTGATAGCCTACAAGAGACAAAAGTACAATTTTTAGATGCTTTGGAGCGATTTAAGGCGGTCGTGCAATTTGAATCAGGCAGCTTGGAAGATAAGTATAAGTTACTCAAGCAGCAGTTTGATTTTTGTGATGTGCGTGCTCAAATCGTGGCAGATAGAATTCAAGCCATTGAAGAGGTCAGTGATGCTTTATTTTCAGAGTGGGAAGCAGAATTAAAGGAATACACCAACCGCTCATTGCGGGCGCAAAGTCGCCAACAACTAAAATTATCGAAACAGCATTACAATCGCTTACTAAAAGCCATGTTGAAGGCGGAGCAGAAAATTCAACCAGTTTTGGGGGCTTTTCGTGATCAAGTATTATTTTTAAAGCATAATTTAAATGCGAATGCAATTGCGGCATTACAGCATGAATTTTCTGAAATTTCCTTGGATATTAGTCAATTGATTCAAGCAATGGAAAAGTCTATTGCCGAGGCAAATCATTTTGTACATGTTTTAGTTGAGCATAAAAACTTACCAACACTGCCACCTGCAGTCAAAAAATAGCTTATAGAGGGCTTTATCGTGACACGTATAGTTTTAGGTATCGAGTACGATGGCAGTGCTTTTTTTGGCTGGCAGTGGCAGGTTAGTGGCCGTACTGTTCAAGATGAGTTGCAAAAAGCACTGTCAGTCGTTGCCAACCACCCTGTGACGGTGCAATGTACAGGCAGAACGGATACTGGCGTACATGCTTTGGAGCAGGTGGTACATTTTGAAACCGATGCCATCCGTGATGATAAAGCTTGGTTAATGGGCACGAATGCTAATTTACCGAGTGATGTGCGTGTGATTTGGATCAAGCTGGCTGTTGCTGATTTTCATGCGCGCTATAGTGCCATCGCTCGTTTTTATCGATATATCATTCTTAATCGCCCTGTTAATTCAGCTCTACAGCATGGGCGTGTGACTTGGTTTCGCCCACCGCTGGATGCTGAACGGATGCACTTGGCAGCTCAGTCTTTAGTGGGTGAGCATGATTTTTCTTCGTTTAGGGCGCAGCGATGTCAATCGAAAAGTCCTAATCGGCGGATGCATTTTGTCGAAGTGTACCGCGAAGGTGAGCAAGTGATTATGGATATTTCCGCGAATGCTTTTTTGCATCATATGGTACGTAATATAGCTGGGGTGCTAATGGCTATCGGTTGTGGTGAACAAGAAATAGCTTGGACTGAACAACTGTTGAAATTAAAGAATAGGCAATTAGCTGGGGTGACAGCATCGCCTTGTGGCCTCTATTTAGGAGGCGTTTTTTATCCTGAACAATATGGTATGCCCAAACATCCAGTATTTAATAAATTACCTGCGTCTGCGCAGCGACATCAACATTAAGGAAGTTACAAAATGAAAAAAATAGGTTTATTCGTTGGCAGCCTGATGCTGTCAGGTTGTGCTAGCTTTGGAGAAGGGATTGCAACTGCTTTTTTAGAGAAGCAAGAGTCAGAAGATCTGCGTGAATGTGCAATATTTGGCAAGCAATTTGGGGGTATGGAGGCCAGTTTTGAACACTCGCAACATGTTGTAAAAGTTTTGATGGTACATGGGGTTGGCTCGCATGTTCCAGGGTATAGCTCTCAATTTCAAGAGAAACTAGCGGCTGAATTAGAGTTGACTAAACTAAGCAGTCGTTATAAAGAAATCATGTTGACGCACCCAAATTTTCCAGAGCAAGACCTTGGGGTACTGAGAGTTAGGCGTTTATTAAGTGCTGATGAAAGCAGAGAAATTTTATTTTATGAATTAACGTGGTCTGCTATTACTGATCCTGAAAAAGAAAAGCTTAAATATGATACTTCAGGCGCTTATTCATTTCGGCGGGCAGAAGTTAATCAGATGTTAAAGGTATTTTCCAATGATACCAGCCCTGATCCAATGATATATTTAGGTGACGCTCGCGAACAAATCTTGGCTTCATTCCGGTCAGGGTTTTGCTGGATGGCTGGTAAAGGCTGGGATGCCTTGCCTGATCATACTAATGAGCAATGTGTTTTTGACAAGGAAGTGATAGCACATTTACCAAGTGACGAATATGCAATTATATCGCATAGTTTAGGGAGCCGTATTGTCATGGATGGTATGCAAAGTATTGCGCAGCGGGTTGGAAAAGCAACTGATGGTAATCATTCAGAAATAGAGGCGAGTTTTGTTGATGCCTTTCAACAGAAACGTATTCCTTTCTATTTAATGTCCAACCAATTGCCTTTATTAGAAATGGGACAACAGTCCCCTGAAATTATTGATCAGCAGGATGATTATTGTATTCCTGGTGGGGAGAAATACGCCGATAGGCTTGTTGCCAGTACCTCTATTATTGCCTTTAGCGATCCAAATGACTTATTAAGTTATGCTATTCCACAAGAATTTGCTCGTCATAATTTAGACTCAAGGTTATGTGCTGAGATTACGAATATTAATATTAATGTTGCCCATGTTATTGATATGTTTGGTATGGGGAAATTTGCTAACCCGCTAACAGCGCATACTGGCTATGATAGTGATAGTCGAGTGGTTGCCCTTATCGCAAAAGGGATAGGCTCACAAAATACAGCCGCTATTACTAAAGAGCGTTGCGATTGGGTTGAGTATGTTGATTAGGAGTGTGCATGGAGTAACCTATGTGCCTGTAGGCTGGGTAGAGCGTCTTTTTGCGAAACCCAGCATAAGATGAGTTATAACTTAGTGGGTGTTTTTGATCGAGAGTGCTTATGCACAAGCAATAGAGAAGTATCGTGAAAATTCTGGTACTCAATTCAGGTAGTTCGTCAATTAAGTATGCTTTATTTGATATGCAAGAGCATAAGGCACTGATAGTGGGCATAATAGAAAGTATTGCCGAGCAGCAAAGTAAACATAGCTATCACCAGGCGCGCCATGCTACCTCACGAAATTCAGGGACTCCTGTCACCTGAATTCGTTCACCTACGCAGCGAATGGGGGATGCCCTGAACGCCCTGCGTCCGTAACGACTGCGCACAAAAGCAGCTCCGTCATGACTACCTCAAATGGCTGGACGGCTATTCGGAATGCAATTCTTGCTCCTCTCGCGTGCTGCTAGCACACGTCGAATCAGCAAATTGCCCTGTCGCCTATCAGGGACTAAAAATCATCACTTCGCTAAGCTCCGTTTCCCTGATTTTCAGCGTATGAGCTAAATAAGCAACAGCAAGAACAACAAAGTACCGCTCCAGTTGACGACCACAAACAGGGACTGGCAGTCATCTTTCAAGTGCTGTCCGAGTTGGCATTGGTTGAAAATATTGCTGACTTATTTTGTATTGGCCATCGGGTAGTGCATGGTGGTGAGCAGTTTTGCCAGCCTACTTTGATTAGTGCTGCTGTTTTAGCTGCAATTAAGCAAATGATCCCTTTAGCACCTTTGCATAATCCTGCCAATATTACTGGCATAGAAGCGGCCGTGGCTTATGCGCAGGGCGTACCACAAGTTGCTGTGTTTGATACTGCTTTTCACCAAAGCATGCCGGCTTATGCGTATCAATATGCTGTGCCTCAAGAGTGGTATGTAGATAAAGGTGTCAGGCGTTATGGATTTCATGGCACCTCGCATTTTTATGTGGCAAAACAAGCCGCTCAGCATATTGGTAAACCATTGGCTGAATTAAATATAATTACCTTACATTTAGGTAATGGTACCAGTATGACAGCTATTGCAGCGGGAGAAAGCATTGATACTACCATGGGTATGACCCCTTTAGAAGGCGTTATGATGGGCACACGCAGTGGTGATTTAGATCCTGCCATTGTGTTTTATCTGAATCGGCTTGGGCTGAGTAACGAAGTGATTGAAAGTGCGTTAAATAAACAAAGTGGTTTAAAAGGCGTGTGTGGAGCTAATGATATGCGTGCTGTGCATGCAATGGCTGATGCGGGGGATGAGGCTGCACAACTGGCATTGGCTATGTACAGTTATCGTATCAAGAAATATATTGGTGCTTATTTTGCGGTACTCGGCCGAGTTGATGCGCTAGTTTTTACGGGTGGAATAGGGGAGCACGATGCTTGGTTACGTGCCTCTTGTTGTGCAGAACTTGGTGTTTTAGGGGTTGCGCTGGATCAGCAAAAAAATGCCCACGCTCAAGGTCGGTTAACTGAAATTAACCAGTCGGATTTTGCCGTTAAAATATTGGTTATTGCGACCAATGAAGAGTTGGAAATTGCACAACAAGCAGAGTTGTGTGTGCAGGAGCACCACTAGTACTAAGTACCTGTGCAAAATTAATCTAACACTTTGTAGAATGAGTCAAATAGAGCACAATCCTATCGTAGGTTGCTACGCGCCCGTTACGACACCACCAAAGACAAACAAAAATCCTACCCAATA
>CAZXJK010000132.1:0-7746 GCA_964640895.1 uncultured Methylomonas sp. | reverse complement strand
TTGGTTGATGGTCGTGATGCCGTCCAATTTCTGGTTGCCATCAAGGAAGGTTTGGAATCACCCGCACATTTATTACTTAATATTTAAAGTAGGAGCACCTTATGTCTCAAGCAACTAATGACTATGATGTACTGGTAATTGGAGCAGGTCCAGCTGGCTATGTTGCTGCGATACGTGCTGCCCAATTAGGTTTAAAAACGGCCTGTATTGACCGAAAAGTCAATGCAACAGAACAGCATTGTTTTGGTGGTGCCTATGTTAATGCAGGCTGTATCGCCGCCGTGGCACTGTTAGAATCAGCCAAATTACTTGCTACTCTGAATAATGATATTGCTGCGCATGGTATTAGTGCCAGTAATATTCAAGCAGACATTCCCAAAATGCAGCACCGTAAAGAATCAATTGTTGCCGCCTTAAGTGAACACATTGAAAAGTTATTTGTTGCCAATAAAGTAGGCTCTTTCCACGCACGCGCCCAACTCATCAACCCAAATCGTGTTGAAATAACTCCGATTGATGGTGGCATTCCGCGTGTAATTACCGCAAATAAAATCATCTTAGCAGCGGGTTCAAGTGCTGTCCAGCTTAGTTTTGCACCATTAGATAGTCAATTTATCATTGATGGCCAACAAGCATTAAACCTAATGGAAGTGCCTAAAACTTTAGGTATTATTGGTGCAGGTGCCATTGGCGTTGAACTAGCTGGCATTTGGAATAAACTCGGCTCTAAAGTCATATTGCTGGAAGCGCAAGAAGCCTTTATGCCGATAGCAGACCATGATATAGCAACTGAAGCATTAAAGCTCTTTGCCCAACAAGGCTTAGATATTCGCCTTGGCGCACGCGTTATTTCTACCGAAGTAAAAAATGCTCAAGTTATTGTCGAATACGAAGATGCGCAAGGTAGGCAACATTGCACCTTTGATAAACTGGTAGTCGCCTCGGGCAGAAAGCCCAATACAGAATTACTGATTGCCCCTTCTGCCGACCTGCTACTTGATGAAGAAGGTTTCGTGCATGTCGATGAAAATTGCATGACTACTCTGCCAGGTGTTTATGCTATTGGCGACTTAAGCTTATCAGGTCCGATGCTTGCCCATAAAGGCATTGAAGAAGGTATCTTTGTTGCTGAACATATCGCCGAGCAACAATCCCCGATCAATTACCATACCATTCCAAATGTTATTTATACCGACCCTGAAATTGCTTGGGTAGGTCAATCAGAGCAAGACCTAATTGCCATTGGTGAAAATATCAAAACCAGTTGTTTCCCATTTAATGCGACCAGTCGCGCACAAATAATGGGTAATACTCAAGGTATGGTTAAAATGATCATGCAAGCTGAGACTGAAATTATTTTAGGGGTGCATATCATCGGTGCTTTGGCCTCAGAATTAATTGCTGAAGCAGTATTAGCTATGGAGTTCTCTGCTACTGCAGAAGATTTAGCACGCACTATTCATGCACACCCAACTATTTCCGAAGCTATTCATGAAAGTGCCTTAGCCTTGAATGATAGATCATTGCATATACCGTTTTCTGTATAAGCGGCAAGATTGTGCAGTAAGTTTTAATACTGGAAAGTCAGTATCATGACTAATACAATCACTTGGAAATATAACTAAATTTGCACGACTTAAGGACTGAGATAAATCGGCTACCAACTTAAGGCGGGACAGTTTAAACACTGAAAAACTGAAATATCCCCTAGATTACTGATGTAATATGAGTTCTCTCCAACAGTTAATTTTACTGGTGTCCCGTCTTAAGTGCGTAGCCGATAAATCGGTTGCAGGTTATATATAAATTTCAGCCCTTACAAACGAGAACTCAAGATAGCCCTACCTGCCAACTATCAACCCCCAGCTCACCCTTTAATTGCTCAAGCCACTCCTTTATCCTACTTTCCGTTAACTCATCCTGCCTATCTTCATCTAAGGTTAAGCCGATAAAAGTATTGTCGTCTATTAAAGCCTTAGACTCGGTAAAGTCATACCCCTCAGAGGACCAGTGACCAACAATAGTCGCCCCTGCTTCTTGTGCAGTATTAGCTAATACCATAATTGCATCACAAAAATATTCCCCCCAATCTTCTTGATCACCCAAGCCATAAACAGCAACTTTGTAACCCGTTAAATTCAACTTACCTAAATCTTTTACTTTACTTAACCATTCATTTTGAACTTCTCCGTCATACCACGTGGGAACACCTAAAATAATAAAATCGTATTGCGGCATAAGTTCAGCGAGGTCTACTTTAAAAACCTCATGAATATCCAGTACATCCGCCCCAACCATGTCCTGAAAAATCTCGGCGACAGACTCGGTATTGCCCGTATCACTACTATAAAATAATCCAATTTTCATATTTCTTTCTCTAATGCAAGTTATTGTTAAGCTTAATGATATTCGTGCTATCTAAGTTAGGAGCTAACTTAGATCTCAGTATCTCAGCAGCCATCGTAAATGTATGTGCTATATCAATAAATTTTTCTGTTTCAAATTGAAATGAAATGCGGCCAGCCAAACTAAGATTAACGATATTGCACTCCATGCAAACAGTTAATTTGCAATACCTAGAGGTAATTAGGGGCTCTACTAGACAACGAGGGGGTTCCATCTTATTTTCTTATAGTATTTAAAAAGTAAAATAAATATAACTTACGCTTAGACTCAAGCCAGTTACAGAGACACAATTAATAACATGTCATTATTGTGGATAATAAGATACTGAATAACTAACTATTATTGGATCCTAGGCTTCATTATTAAGCTTATGATAATCACGCTGCTCTATATCCTGCCACTTGAATTGTAAGTCGGTAAGTTAGTTATGGCCTGTTGTGTTTGTTCTATAGTTAGTTCATTTATTGAGTCATACTAGGCAGACATAAGGTTTCTAATTGTAAAATTTCGGACATTCAATGTGGGTAATTTGTTAACATAATTCAGATCTTCACTCTCATAAACCCAAGCAATACAACGCCAATGCCCCACCAAGCATCTGTATTGATACCGTGTTTCTGTATCTTGAATATATTTAGGATGCGCCAAAATTGCATTAATATGCGCTATGATAGCGGTAGCAATATTTTTATCATGCTGAAAGACATACAGCCTAACAAGTAACTTAATTCTCATTTCAATTTGTTCTGGCGTATCATTTGCAGAAATTGAAAATATTTGACTTGGCTTTATGCTCATACCTCCTCCTTTTTATAAACATTACTGTAAACATCATTCCTTATTGGCATATTTCCTATAACAGCCATCGCTCCTCATATCTTGATTGCGAGCCTGACCGATCTTTTGCTACGCATCCTGATCACTATACTTTATGCTCAATCTGCAAAGATGAATGTACGATTTTAGGATTTTCCAAAAACCCCGACTCTGAATCCGTATAAATTGTGTTACAAAGACAGGACTTTAAGCACAATTCTTTTAAGCATTGTTTTGAATTTGCATCCAAGCACCGAATATCTGCCGCACAAATCTGATGCCGCTCCAACAACTCATTCATTTTTTCTGTACTGATTTCAAAGCGCAGAATATTAGTTGCCTCTTCATCATTCACTAAATTATTTAGCCCCTTGTCTCCATTGGTAAAAACAAACTTAAAATAATTTTTTAAACTTAATAGAAGCTGAGTGTACAAAAATTTCACACTACATAACAAACTGGAATATAGCTTATTGCTTTGTACCAAATAATATTGCTCACTATTAAAAAATGAGCTTTAAAGACGAATATTTAATAATACCCGAAAGCATAGTGCAACCAAAAACCCCATTAGACTCGGATATTATTGAATTATCACGCCTTAATACGAATACTTTTTCTTCTTTTAGTCTGTGTGCTCTGCGCATAAAAAGCCTCCAGCAAAGGGAAATTAATTTTTTACCAAAAATAATACGAACGATTCTTATATTTAGAGTAAATTAAGTCCCAAAAAATAAAAAGCGTTAAATTAATAATGGGATATAGTACACAAAAAAATCACAAATGTAAATACAAATCATTCTTATTTATATTTACATTGCTTTTTGGAATGTACCGCCTTAGAATTTAAACTCATACCGATCACTACGTCGTGCGCTCACGATTGCAAACCAAATAGCGTATTGCTTTGGGACATACGACAAAGCACCGAAGCGACACTATGGTTGAGCATGTAACCGCTCCAACAATAGTACCTGTCACTTTAATTACTGCTACCTGCAATACACAATCGTGACCTTGCGGAGTAAAAAATCGATTTTTCGGCTAAATGACTCGGTATGAACTAAATAAAAATTATAAACATTTGGAAGGAAAAGAATTATGAAACAACGCATTAAACTCCTGCTATTCATGACAAGCTGGTTAGCTTTTGCAGGCATGACGCACGCTGAAACCCATATCGTCAAGGGGGTTGGAGTACAGTTCAAACCTGAACTGGTATTTGCTAGTCAAGGTGATGTTATTGCATTTAGAGATATGACGACACATTTTATCCACACCATTAAAATTCCAGAGGGTGCCAAAAAAATGTCATCTCAAATGGGTGCTAACTACGACTATAAAATTGAAGAACCAGGCATTTATTTATACAGTTGCCCCCCACACTGGGGTGGACGCATGGGCGGCCTGATTCTTGTTGGGGTAGGCTTACGCGACGAAGAAAAGCTTGTTGATAGCCTTACCGAATTCAGAAAAATGGTTGATGACAAAATCGGCAAAGGTTATTTGAAAAAAATCATAAAAAAAATCAATAAAGGCAAAATTAAAATACCTGAATAAACGTAGGAACGAGAATTTAATAATACCCAAAAGTATGGCGCAAGATTTTGGCTGCACAATCGTATTGGAAACACAATTTAATTCTCGTTCCTAAACTATTGACCAACCTAGAAAAAGAAAAAAAATGGAAACAAATATTGCAGAACAAGTACTCACAGCCCTAGAAAAAGTTCTAGTAGTGTCTAAAACCGATTTAAAAGGCATCATTACCTATGCCAATGACCTATTTTGCCAATTAACAGGCTATAGCCAGGAAGAACTAATAGGTGCCCCACACAGCTTAGTGCGCCATAAAGACATACCTAAAAGTGTCTATAAAGATATGTGGGATACCATTCAAGCTGGAAATATTTGGACGGGAATTGTCCCCAATGTCGGTAAAGGCGGTGCTATCTATGTCGTAGACACCACAGTGCAGCCCATCTTTGATGCCGAAGGAAATATTACTGAGTATATTAGCGTTCGTCGGGTAATCAATGACCTTATGGAAGATTTTGACAGCGTCGAATTCTCCAAAGAAATATTTGACGATCACTATAAGGCCGCTTAATTATGGCAACTAATTGCAACCAGGCATTTATTGCCTATGGTTCTGAGTCGGGAAATGCAGAGCAACTTGCCCGCAAACTGCTCCAATATTCTTGCTTCAATTCCATTGCGCTGAAATTAGTTAGCCTCAACCAACTACCATTACAAAGACTCACCGAAACAGACTTTGTCCTGATAATTTCCAGTACTTTTGGTGACGGAGAGCCGCCGAGTAATGCCGAACAATTTGCCGAACTATTGACAACAACTGAGGACCTTAACCCCTTTCAATATGCCATATTTTCCTTAGGAGATGTGGCATACTTGAATTTTTGCAAATTTGGTCGCGACATTGACATTCAATTACAAAGCAAAGGAGCGATAAGAGCCATTAATCGCGTTGATGCCGATATTGATTATCAAGCATTTTTTCAACAATGGATCGAGGTTGTCGCTTCTGTTTTTGCTGGCAATACTACAATAGGTGCGCAATTACAATTAAGAGTCACTTCATATAATGAAGCATCACCACACAAAGCCGAAATCATCAATATATTACGCTTGAACTCCCGCTCCGCAGGCGTATATCATATCGATATTGATATTAGCCAAAGCGGCATGAATTATCGTGCTGGAGACTTATTATATGTACAACCAAACAACCAAACCGCACTGCTACAAGCTATAGCAACATGGTATGGTGACAAACAAGCAATCAAGTTACTACGCGATAAAGAACTGCGCTTATTAAGCAAATCTTTATTACGAACTTTAGCCAAAAGGTCAGATAATATTAGTTTGCAAACCAAACTAAAAGTTCGCAATAAAGAAGCGTTAGCCAACTACCTTTATGGCCGTGATTTACTCGATATTCTACAAGATTGCGGAGATAAAAATTTTATCACTCTGGCTGATTTGGCCCATGAACTGCCTTTACAAGCACCACGAGCCTACTCCATCTGCTCCAGCGGCCAACAGAAAACCAATAGCAATCCAACCCAAGTCAGCGTGTGCATAAGAGATATTGCCTACGAATTTGACCAACGCATGCACTATGGCACTGCCAGCCATTGGCTATGCCAAGCTAAATCAGGGGATAAAATCAATATTTTCGTACGCTCCAACCCAAATTTTCACCTTGAAGCGAACCAAAAAAAACCCATCATTATGATTGGATCTGGCACTGGAATTGCTCCCTACATTGGATTTTTACAACAACTGGAAACACAAAACCAGCAACTGGAAACGTTACTTATATTTGGTGAGCGCTATCAAAAATACGATTTTTTATACCAGACAGAACTTGAACGCTGGTTAAAATTGGGAATATTAAACCATTTAGCTACCACCTTTTCACGCGACCAAAAGCAAAAGCACTATGTGCAACACGCCATGATTGATCATGCCGAACAAATTTGGACACTATTAGATAAAGGGGCACTGGTATATGTCTGTGGCAATAAAGACAACTTGGCGAAAGCGGTCACTAATGCACTGATATCAATTACCCTACAGTTTAGCGACCGTTCTTTTACGCAAGCCGAAGATTATATTACCGAGTTAATTAATAGCGGGCGTTATCGCCAAGACTTATATTAAGGAACACGCATAAAACAACCGCCTAATTTTTAGTCTTTTTACACCAACCTAGATGATACAAAAATCCTGCGTTACAACTTCGGGATGCTATTCCACAGTACATTCCTAAATAAAACACAAGCTGGTGTAGGTTTTGGGGGGTTGTTCAGCTTCAAGACAAAAAAAACAAGCACATAGCTAAATTATGCAGCTATTCTCACAACCTAGAAATCAGACCAAAAAACCACCCAGTTTTGGGCATTAAAAATTCTCAACCGCAAGGAGCAGCAAAAGCTCATGAATGAAAAAAAACAATACGATGACAGCCAATGGCGAATCAAAATAGAATTTGCCAATAAAGTTTTTAATAAAGGAGAGCTTGACTTATCGGTGCAACATTACCAAGTTGCCATCAAAATGGGACAAAAGTTATTCTCTGATTACCAGCACATTGAACCACTACCCGATGCACTAACCCCAGTGCTAGTTGTTTCTTATTTAAATTTAGCCGATTGCTGGGCCAAACAACATAAAAAAAAGGAGCAAATACTGTGCTTAATTGAAATTTATGATTTCCTAAAAACCATATTGAATGATAGCACTGCATCACCAGCTCTAGCTCAACAAACTTATAATGGACTCAGTAAAATTTTTCTGGAGCTCTGTATTTGCTTTAAAGCAATTGATGCCCAGCAAGAATTACTAAAAACTGAGGAAAATTTTTCCGAACTATCAACTCTTTACCAATCACAACAATATCGACATCAATCAAATACCTTGCATTAACTTTAGGAACGTACACTGTATAGTGGTACCCAATATTTAGACCAATACTTAAGGAGCGATTTAGCTCAAAAT
>CAZXJK010000131.1:0-7758 GCA_964640895.1 uncultured Methylomonas sp. | reverse complement strand
AAGTCATTGAATTTTATAAGCATTTAAAAATTTGATGCTATATTTCGACAGCCTACCCTCGCCCCCTAAAAGCCTTTCTCCTCCTGTAGCAGTCAATTCAGTTCCCTGCCTCACCATCATAAATCAAGAATAAACAAACAATGAGTTATATTTGTAGGTTAGCTTATCTAGCACAGCGAAAATAACGAAATCCGATATTTTGGTATATCCCTATCTGCCGGATCTCATTTAAATCAGCTCACGCTTCCTGCCTGATCGCTTTCTCCAGCCAACTGAGTCTGCAAAACAATACGACTTACCCCATTAGGCTGCTTAACAAGCTCAATTTGTGCCTTAATACGCTGTTTAACCCCTTCAACATGCGAAATGATCCCCACGGTTTTCCCGTGCGTTTTTAATCCCTCTAATGTAGTAATCACTGTATACAGAGTTTCTGCATCTAAATTACCAAAGCCTTCATCTATAAATAAAGAATCAACCGCTTTACCATTATTGGCAATTTCTGATAAGCCTAATGCCATCGCCAAACTCACCACAAAAGTCTCGCCACCTGATAATGACTTAACCGATCGCCGACTATTCATTAGCTTCAAATCAGTAATGTCTATTGCCAAGCCCATATCACTAGCCACACTATTAACTTGATAGCGGCCGCTAATTTTATCAAGGAATTGATTAGTTGCACTTAATAGATTGTCGGCAACCTCTGTTTGTACACGTCTTCTAAACACGCTTTCTGGTTCGGCTGCAATTTGTTGCTGTTCCAACATAGCTTGCTGCACAATCCCTTGTTGCTGCTCAATTTCTTGCAATAAACGTACATTATTCTGCTGCAACGAGGACTGCTCAGCTAATCTTTTTTCCAATGTTGCCACTTCCGCTACAGCAATATCCATTTGCACCGTTTTTTCTCTCAGCCTAATCACAACCGATTCTAAAGTATCACTCGCTGGGATATGCGTGCGCTCAGCAAGCAATTGCTTATTAATTTCCGCTAGTTTGACAGGGTAATTAGCTAATGTCTGCTGCAAGCTAGTTAATAAAGTTTGCTTCTGCTCTTTACTTGCACACAAACCTAATACCTCTTCCACCTGTTCCAGAGAACTGTATGCTGACTGCCCCAACTGCACTTGTAAAGCATCCGTTTTTTGCTTTAACTGCACCGTTAATTGCTCAAGCTTCTGCTCTTCTTTTTTAAGCAAAGCCTGCTTATCTAGCTGAGAAAAATGTAGGCTAGCCAGTTCTTGCTCTTGCACACTATCCAAATACGCTTGCTGCTGTTCTTGCAAATTTTGCAGAGTATGATGACTCGCTGTTATTTTTTCGGTTAATTGCGCTAACTCACTCGACAAGGATTGCTCACGTAAACTATAAGTCTGGTAATCTTGTCGGCGCCTGCTTAACTGATCATAAAGCGCATCTTCTTTACCAACAGAGGGTAATTTATCACCTACTTCAACAAGCTGTACGCTAATTATTTTGGTCAAGACACTTTCATCTTGCATACACTTAGCTAATTCAGTTTCAATGTTAACAACTTCTTGTGGACGCTCATGCCCTTTATCATTAATATCCTCTTGCTTAGCTTGCAATCTTTTCAGTGTTGTTTGTTTTTTGACCAAAGACACTTCTAATTTAGCAATATCTTTCTTTTTAGCTTGAAACCTTTTCACTAAAGCACTCACATTCTTTAGCTCTTTCCTTTCAGCTTTAATACGGCTACGCATGCTACGGAAACTGGTCAAAGTAAAATCATGACTCACCGCATTCAAGCGTGAACACAAAGTCAGCCAATCAGCCTTAACTCGATTGATACGTTCAGCATGTTCGGTATTTTTATCATCAACTTTGGTATAGGCGGTAATTTGTAAGGTGATACGCTTTACTTCAGCCTGTAAAGCTTTCAGACTGGTCATATGATCAGCCAAAGCTTGCTTAGAATCACGTAACTCTGGCGGGCTGATGACATACGGGTGCTCAAAAGAACCACACAAAGGACAAGCAGCATCATGCTCCAGTTTATTCCTATCTGTCGTTAATTTAAGGATTAGCTCTTCACGATAAACCGCCTTTTCTAAAATCTGCTGAATAGTTTGCGCAGACTCAACTTGCTCACTCTTGACTGCCAGCTGATTATCCAATAGCCCCCTATTCAAATCAGCATAGCGCTTCGAAAAACCTTTGCTGACAAACTTTTTATGCACCTTAGCCAAGTTAAGTAATTCTGTAAAATCAGCAACTCGTTGCTTTTGCTCATTGCGTAATGACACCGCCTCTTCCAAGGTATGTCCATCTGCAATAAACTCCAACTCAGCATTTAACTTGGTTAAAGTTTTGTCAATACTCGCTATTTCCTTCTTAGCTACCGCTAAACGACCTTGATTTTTATCTGAGGCGGAAGCCGTATTTTTGTGCGCTTTTTGATAAACTTTAAGTTGCTTTTGAATATCAATGCTACGTTGGCGTAAGTTCTTCAAGCGGCCTAATTCAGGCATATTTTCTACCAGAAAACTATCCTTCTTGCGCTCTGCCATCCAAGTTTCCACAACCGAATAAGTTTGTTGCTTCTCAGGTAGCTGCATTTCTAACGCAGCTAATAACTGTTCTTCATGGGCAACTTCAGTTTGGGTTTGACCTATCTGTGCCTGTAAACTAGCAATTTGCTTTTGTTGGGCAGTAGCATCAACGCGGCTTAATTTAGCCAAGTGCTGCGCATCAATATTTTTAGCCGACAATTTACCAATAATGAGCTGAATATCTTTTTGCAACTGACTACTTTGTTGCTTGGCTTCTGCAACTGATTTTTTGTATTCTACGACTTGTTGCAAGCCAGGTTCAAAACTTAAGGCATCACCTGCATTAGCAATTGTCTCTATATCAGCTTGTACACTCGCTAATTGCTGTTGTTCTTTTTGTTGCGTTTGTTCGAATCGACTAATACTTTGCTCAAGCTGTTGTACATCTTTTAAACCAGCCTGTCGTTGCAGTAAACTATTCTTTACTTGCTTTAACTCAGCAAAAGTCAATTTTTGATCAGCCAAATCAAGTTTGGCAACCTCTTGCTGCTCAGTAGTCATCAATGCAAGTCCTGATAGTCGCGTCTGCAAATCAGATAACTTTTGTTCCGCGCCGCTTGCTTGCTGCTCTACCTTTTCCTTATGATCATCATAAATATCATGGCTAATAATACGTTCTAAAATATCTAAACGCTCGCTATCCAAAGCATTAAGAAAAGCAGCAAAGTCACCTTGTGCCAACATAATAGAACGCGTAAAGCGACGAAAATCCATCCCTGTCAGGTCTGCATTTAAAGCAAGCACCTTGTGCGACTCCTGCTCTAATACTTGCTCTTCAGTATCTGTTACTAAATGCACTAATTGCATTTCATCTGGCATAACAGCACCATCAGCTACAGCATTTTGGCGTTGCACCTGCCAGCTTGAACGATATTTTTCACCACCCACCAAAAACTCAACCTGAGCAAAACAGTCAATGGTGTTTTTGGTCATGACATTATCTGCCGGTTTATTAAAACGAAAGGTTTCGCCATATAAAGCCAACGTAATCGCATCTAAAATACTGGATTTTCCCGAACCATTTGGCCCGGTAATAGCAAAAACACCTGCATCAACGATAGGTGCTTTATCAAAATCAATTCGGCTTTCACCTGCTAACGAATTAATATTCTTAAAATAAACGTTCAGTATTTTCATATATTATTGATTAATATGTAGATGACTTCTTACTAGCGCTTATTATTAGCCTACTATTAAAATTTAGCTAATTGACGCTTATATGACATATCTTTATATTATAAATGAAAAAACAGCATTCTAATTATTATCCGCAAAAACTTACCCTGAATTTTTTACGAATGCATAAGCACTAAGACTTAACCACGCTTCCAAGCATGAAACTTATCCACCCACTCTAATAACTTTTCAGGTTGGTGGTTCTTTTTCCATACACCTGCAACATATTTATTGGCTTCCGCCATAGTGGGATAAATATGAATCGTGCCTAAAACTTTATTTAAGCCTAATTTATATTTCATTGCCAAAACAAACTCTGCAATTAAATCGCCAGAATGCTCACCGACAATGGTGACACCTAAAATCTTGTCTTTACCTGGCACGGTCAATACTTTTACAAAACCATGTGCCTCGCCATCTGCAATGGCACGATCTAAATCATCAATACCATAAATACTGGTTTCGTAAGCTACACCTTGCTGTTTTGCTTCTTGTTCATTTAAGCCAACACGCGCTACTTCAGGGTCAGTAAACGTTGCCCAAGGAATGACTGAGTAATCGGTACGAAACTTTTTAAATGAGCCAAATAGAGCATTCACAGAAGCATACCAAGCTTGATGTGCCGCTGTATGTGTAAATTGAAACGGCCCTGCAACATCCCCACAAGCATAAATATTAGGGAAATTAGTTTCTTGAAAGGCATTAATCTGTACGGTGCGACGCTCAGATAATTTGATCCCTAACTCTTCCAATCCATAGCCTGTCGTATTAGCCACCCGGCCAATGGCTAATAATACCTGATCAAAAGGGATGCGTACTTGCTGCCCATTATGCTCTGCCAAGAGAATTTTCTCACCCTTCTCAATAATAAACTCTTTAGCTGTATGCTCTAGTTTAAGCTCAATACCTTCTTTAATAAATTTGGCTGCAACGGCTGCTGAGACTTCAATATCTTCACGCATTAACAAGCGCGGTGCCATTTCCACTTGAGTCACTTGTACTCCTAAGCGAGCAAATGATTGTGCTAATTCGCTACCAATTGGCCCGCCGCCTAACACCAACATACGCTTGGGTCGCTCGCGCAAATCCCAAACATTATCCGAGGTTAAATAATCAATTTTGTCTAAACCAGGAATGGGCGGCACAAAAGGACGCGCACCCGCAGCAATCACAATAGAGCGTGCGCTGATCGTTTTAATACCTGAGTCTGTTGTCACTGCAACTTCCCAGGGAGAAATAATTTTTGCGCTCCCCACAACAACATCAACGCCTAATTCGGTATAACGTTCCACCGAATCATGTGGTGCAACCTTACTCACCACATTTTGCACGCGTTCCATTACGTCAGCAAAGTTAAAATCAGCCGTCATCTTGTTAATGCCAAATTCTTTAGAGCGCCCTAGCATAGATAATAATTTGCCTGATTTGATTAAAGCCTTAGAAGGTACACAACCTGTATTTAAACAATCGCCCCCCATTTTATGCTTTTCAATTAAAGTGACTTTTGCTTTAACAGCCGCCGCTATATAAGAAGTCACCAAACCTGCCGAACCGCCGCCGATAACAATAATATTATTATCAAATTTTTTGGGTTTCTGCCATTTTTTACTCATCGCTCGATGCTCCCATTGTCGTCACAATCTTCTTGGCTATGATTGGAAAAAGCCCTAATAAGATAAATGAACCTAATACTGTGGGCGATAAAATACCTGCCAAAGAACTAATTTTGCCTAACTGAGTTCCCGCATTAACATATACAACCGTACCCGCCAACATACCTACCTGACTGACCCAATAAAAAGTACTTATCCGCATCTTAGTGAGTCCCATCAACAAATTAATCATAAAAAATGGAAAAACTGGCACTAAGCGTAAGCCAAATAAATAAAAGGCACCTTCTCGCTCCACACCTGCATCAATAGCCTGTAAACTCTCAGCAAACTTTGCCGTAACACTATCACGCAATAAAAACCGCGCTGCTAAAAAGGCTAACGTTGCACCAATACTAGAGGCAAAAGAAACAATGATAGTCCCCCATAACACACCAAAAACAGCACCTCCCGCCAAAGTTAGAATAGTCGCCCCTGGTAAAGATAAGCCTGTTACCGCAATATAGCTCAATATATACAAAACGACAGCCAACATAGGGTTTGCTGCACGATAATTTTCTATCGCTGCTTGCTGACCTTTTAAAGCCTCTAAGGTCAAATACTGACCTAAATCAAAGTAAAAAAATACGCTAATAAAAGCGGTAATAACAACCAGCATAATAATACGTGAAGAAGTCATGTTGTTTCCCTAAATATAAGTTATTAATAAGTCGTCAAAGCTGGTAAAGCCTTACTCTATCGCACATACCCATTAACTGACCAGTCATAATACATATCAGCATCAATAGCATAATTGACAGAAAAATCAGTACGATAACCACGAATAAAGGCATCAATAAGTACCCAGGCACAATTAATTTAACTAATTTTACGCAGGATTTTTTTTCACCTTCAAGGCGTATAAATAAGCGCATAGCTGGCTACGTAATTATTTATGCAACGCGGAAGGTGGAAAAAAAGACAAGTAAAATGTTAAAGTAATTATGCTTGGGTACTTACCACCTACTTTGGCAAAATCCCCTTTAAACCATTTAAAAATCTTAGAAATGATAATTTTATCCTCTTCTATATATAAACCTTTTTTAGCCATCAATAAACCCACCGTTATTTTTAATACTGAACTTTGCATAAAGCACCCATTAAATTTTTCCCTACCTGAAGTATAATTTAACGATAAGTTGGAACGCTTTGTATGACATTACCAATTATTTATATCTATTACTTTACTGATAACAAATATTTGTAGCACTGCTAACTTACTGGAGATTTGTATGACTCTTGCACAACACAAGAATTATCTTTTAATTCCAATTTTCTTATTCTGCTTGCCTGTCTATGCTGAAAAGCCAGTTGCTCCCGTTATATCAGTCGCAACAAACACCACCAATATTTCCATCAAATGGCCGCCTGTTAACAACAGTGATAGCTATCAGCTAGTTTATGCCCCGTTTCCTTTTCAAGGTGCTGATAGCATAGCGCGTATTGATATTGGTAATAACCACGAACTTGCTACTGAACTGTGGGAAGGAGCTGCTTTTTATGTTGCTATCACTGCTAATAACGCTGAAGGAAGCAGCCACTTATCTAATATTGAATTATTTTTTCTTTCCACACCCATTCTTGACGCTGAAGCACTGCCTATTACCGCTGGTGATTGGTATAAACCTGAGGTCTCAATTTCTTGGCACTGGCAATTAAGCGGCAGTATTAATAAAAACTATCCCGTAGATCTTTATGATATAGATTTGTTTAATACATCAGCACAACAGATTGCTAACTTGAAAACACCAGGGAAAAAAGTAATTTGTTATTTTTCCGCAGGTTCTTATGAAAATTTTCGCATTGATAAAGAAAAATTTAATACTAGCGAACTTGGTAATTTTTTAGATGGCTGGCCAAATGAACAATGGCTAGATATTCGCACACACAATGTAGCCAATATCATGACATCTCGGCTTGATTTAGCGGCGTTAAAAGGCTGCGATGGCGTTGAGCCCGATAATATGGACGGCTATTTAAATGCTTCAGGCTTTAATTTGAGCGCAGAGGATCAGCTCGCATTCAATAAATTTATTGCCAATGAAGCGCATAAAAGAGGCTTAGCGGTAGGTTTAAAAAATGACTTGGATCAAATTGAGTTACTAGTAGATTTTTTTGATTTCAGTGTCAATGAGCAATGTCATGAATTTAATGAATGTACTTTACTAAAACCCTTTATCAGCCAAGGCAAGCCAGTACTAAATGCAGAATACCTGCAAAATTATATAAGTGATACAGCGGCAAGAGCCAATTTGTGCACCCAATCCCTAAACCTGCAATTGAGTAGTTTAATTTTACCGTTAGACTTAGGGAGATGGAAAAAAATAATCATCCAATCTTGTTGGTCTTTTTGTCCG